>JAACDH010000088.1 GCA_009936995.1 Rhodobacterales bacterium | reverse complement strand
GACGCCGCCCGCTGCCCAGCGTCGCAGATCGCGCCAACGTCCGCGGCGTGTCCCTCGCCCCCCTCGCCATCTGGAGCTTAGAGTCCCAAACTGGTCCTAATCACTGGAAAATTGCCGATCGCCTCGGCCTGGCCGAGCACTACATTCCCAATGAGCCCGTGCACCTCGACGGCCCCGTCTGCCTCTGGGGACCGCCTCAGCAAGGAGACACCCTCGCCGCCCGCATTGTACAAACGCCTACGGGCTGGGTGGCCCTTCCAGCGTTCGTGTTCCCCGGGGCTCCACCGGGCCGTCTCCTTCACAGCTGGCTCAATCTCTTGCTCTGGGAAGCCCGGCTCAACGCGCGCTACCTGCCGATCGAAGCCGTGCTCGGGCGCCGCGGACATCGGATGGTTCGGCTGCTGGCCGAGTGGTCGAGCGCGCGCGGACGGAACAACCCCTACGACAACGCCGAGCTGTACGACCTTGAGTACGCAGACCACACCGAAGACCTCGCCTGGTACACGTCGCTCGCCAAAAAGTTTGGTGGCCCCATCCTCGAGCTCGGCTGTGGCACCGGTCGACTCACCCTGCCCATCGCCCGCACAGGCGCCAAGGTCATCGGCGTCGACCTGTCTCAACCCATGCTCGACGGCCTGGCCCAGCGCGTCGCCGCTGATTCCAAGGTCCAGGATAAGGTTCAGACGCACTTGGGCGACTTCCGCACCTTAGACCTCGACCGACAGTTCCCCCTTGTCCTGTGGCCGTTTAACGCCCTGCACCACTGTCGCGACCTCGAACAGGTCAGCGCGGTCTTGGCCCGAATCTCACGCCACATGGGGCCCACCAGCCGCCTGGCCATGGACTGCTATCTGCCGGCACGCGAGCTCTACGAACAAGACCCCAACGAGGAAGTTGAGCCGCGTACCTTCGTCGATGCCCGGGGCCAAACCCTCACGTCCTGGGAGCAAACGTGGTGGGAGCCCGAACTCAAGGTCCACCACGTCGTGTACACCTACGTCTACCCCGACGGCACCACGAAGCGCAGCCACCTACAGCTCCGCATGTACGAGCTCGCCGAGGTCAAGCAGGCCATCCATGATGCTGGCTTCGAGATCCTCTTGGAAGCGCGGAACTTCCAAAACAATCCCGTCACCGAGCGGTCGCTGAAGTGGGTCGCCCTGCTGAAGAAGCGGTAATCCACACCCGCGCCCATGGCGCAAGTTCGACCGCCAACCCTAGCCAGCGTCAACCACCTCGCCTACCCGCTAAAGTGATCCGTGGAAATACCTGACCCTCTGCGGCTTGCAGCCTAGTTAAAGACGCACAGACTGTTGCCGTTCTCTTCCAGCTTTTGAGCGCGGAGATCGTCGGTCATCCAGCGGTCCGCCTTGATCTTGTCGACCGTGAACTTGCCCTGAACCATGAAGCGAGAGTTGGACTCGTCGCCGTCCATCATCAGAGAGAACGCGCCCGTGACACTGCTGCCCACTTCGATGTCGCCGGTGATGGCAACGTAGTTGTAGTGCAGGCCAATCCAGCCATCGAAGCCAGCTTGGGTGCCATCGGCTTCGCGCCAAAGGTTGTCGTGGACCATGGGGCGGTAGGTGACGCGAACGTCGTCGTAGTCGCTCTTGATCTCGTCGGCGATGTCGTTGACTTCTACGGCCTCGTCGACAACACAAGCGTCGAAACGGTCGTAGTCGGGCACGGGAGCTTCGTAACCGTCGCAGGTGATCACGCCGGGGATGCTGGGGGAACAGCTGTCGACGGAAGAGCAGTCAATCGGTGCGACGTAACCGTCGCAGGTGGCGGTTTCGCCCTGGGCGCCATTGGTGCAATCGGAGAGCTCGGTGCAAACTTCTGAGGAGAGCACGCCATCGTAGGCACACTCACCGTCTACACCAACGCCCTGGCCGTCGTACAGGCACTCGCCGAGCTTACCACCCATATCTTCTAGCTGACAGAAGAACAGGTCGCTGCGTTGCGGCACGTAAATGCTGCCCTCGTACGCGTCGACCAAATCGAGCTGGTCGTACATGAACAAGGAGCCCCAGCGCGGCGCACGGCTGTGGAAGTCTTCTTCGGAGAACTGACCCGCTGCGTAGCCGGCCTCGTACTGCTCGGGGAGGAACCAGAGGTCGCCGCCTTCGAGATCGTCCGGGTTGAACTGGTAGGAGCGTGCGTTCAGGTACCAGAGACGACCGGTGTCGACTTGGTCTTCGAGTACAGCGAAGTGCGGCGGAATTGGGCCGTCGGCCAACGTGCGAAGGTCTTCGGTCCAGTTGTCGACCCAGTCGCCATCTACGGGCTCAGATTCGCCAGTCTGGGCGTTGCAGCGGTGGGGCGCGAAGTTGGGATCTACGAGGAGCGCGAAGCGGAAGTCGCTGCCGCCGGGCAAGCGGTGGTGGAAGCCAATCTGAAGATCGCCTTCGGCCGTGATGATGGCCTCGCCCCGCCAGGGCTCGAGCTCTTCGTGAACGACGTGCCAAGCGCCTTGACCCATCCAGAGGGCGTCGGGCTCGGTGCGGCCGTCACCGTCGAGGTCTTCCCAGGTGTTGCAGATTTTAAGTGCATCCGGGAGTTTCAAGGCGTTCTTTTCAGCAGGTGTCTCGAACTCACGGCAGTCGACCTGCCAGTAATCCTCCTCGCCCCAATCCTCGGGAACGACAGTGCCCTTGTTGATGGAGAAGGAAGTGGACTCGCTTAGAAAAGCCCAGTATTCGCCAGAAGTCAGAACCGCAGACTGCGGAGAGCAGGCGGTCAGGAGCAGTGCGAAAGGAAGGAAGCGTGCGAACATGCGTTGAACCCAGGTCGAATGCGTACGGAAGTGCCTTATAGACGACCCCACCGGGGGCGGTCAAGTGGCTGAGTGTGCGTTTAACAAGAGGTTGTAAACCTCCGCGCCCCTCAGGGCGTCGTAGTGGGGGTAGTGGTGTTGGTCGTAGTCCCGGTGGTAACACCGGTGTCGAGTCCTGTATCGGCCGTATCTCCCGAGGTATTTTCGCCCCCGTCTGAATCGACTTGCGGGGCGACCGTATACAGCAAACGATCACCGCCGTCGCGCATCCACAGGTCGAGATGCCCATCGCCGTCGGCGTCGCCGAAGGCCGCAGCCCCCTGCGGACCATTCCGAGTGTGGTAGTTTTCCGACGCTCCGAACGCGTCGCCGTTGGAGCGGTGAAGGGTGACCATGCCAGTGGACGCCACCGAGATGAGGTCGGCATGACCGTCCTGGTCGACGTCGTAGACAGACAGCGCGCCAGCGCCAGACAGAGGCTGTAGACCCCCGGCGTCCGTGAGGGAGATTCCAGCGTCGGAGCCGGAGGCAAACGCGGACTCGGTGGTTCCCCAAGGCCAAAACACCGCCCGACAGTCCTCTTCGAAGCAGGTGAACGCCTCGGCGCCACTGCCGATATCGCCCAGCGCCACATCATTGGCACCTGGGGTGGTGAGAATGGAGAGCTCGTTGAAGTTGGTGTCGGTCAGCTGGACGGTTCCGTCGCCCAAGAGCGCCACATCAGCGCCGCCGGGACCCACGCCACAGTCCACCCGGGTCGCGAGGGTGTTGTCGGTTGCCGCGAGGCTAAGGGCCGCGAGGTTGACGAGGCTGACCCGAACGACCTGACCGGACAGGGCCGCGTAGGCATCGTTGCCGCACACGGCGAGGTCGACCGGACCACCCACCGGCATGGCGACGCTGTCGAGCTCGGTGATGGCCAACGTGGTGGTGTCCCACGACCAGACGGTCATGGAGGTGGTTGTGCCGTCATCGGTGAAGCCGACAATTTCGGTGGTGGTGGAGTCTCCATCCAGCTCGCGAATCGCAATGGGACCGGTGGTATCGGCGACATGCCCCATGGCCGGTTCGCCCACCGCCCAATGAACTTCGCTGTCGTCGGGGTCGTTCAAGCCGCGCCACCACCACCAGTAGGTCTCGCCGGCCACGAAGAGGTCGGGCACGCCGTCGCTGCCAATGCGGTCTTGGGTGACTACGGGGCCGTAAGTAGGCAGGGTGTCGAGGGTGATGGGCGTGTAGCTATTGGAGGACGTGGCGTCGAAGGCCAGGCTCTGCAGCTGAAAGGTGCTCAGGAGCTGCACCAAATTGCTGATGCCATTGCCGTCCATGTCGACGCGATCGGTGTAGGCCGCCAGCGGTGAGAGCTGCAGGAACTCGATCTTCGCGCCGAGCAGGTCGACCACTGTGATGCTGCGGATGCTGTTGGGATTCAGCGGCCCCACAAAATAGAGCTCTTCGGCGCCATCGTCGTTCAGGTCGCCCGTGCCGTAGACCGTGCTGCCAAGCGGAATGGGCACCGCAACGGGGGCACGCGGCCCGATGGGCATGTAGCGCACCTCGGACCCGCCAATGTAGCGTGACCAGCTGCCATCTTCGCCCAAGACGGTGATCTGACGACGCCCTTCGCCCGTGTTGTCGCCGATGGCAACACTCATGGGCGTAACTGGCAGAATTCGTGGGTTTGCCGGGGTGAATTCGAACAACCCGTTGCCGTGCCAGATGTCGAGCGAGCTACTGCCATCGATACCCGCCCAGGCGATGGTGAGATCGGGCAGGCTGTCGTCGTTCAGCTCGCCGATGTCGGCGCCTCCGACCGAGTGCTTGGAGGACTGAAGGGCCTTGCCCCACGCCAAGCCGCCGCCGAGACGACCCTTGAGCAGAAACACGGTGTTGGCGGTCCAAACCAGGGCGTCTTCGATACCATCCACATCGATATTCCCAGTGCGAACCCCTCGAATTTCGCCGTCTGCTTTAAGCACAACGTGGGGCGGTGCGTCGGTGCCAACCCAGTAGAGATTGGAACCTCGCGCCACCACGGCACCCGAAGACAGCCCATCTGCGGCGTCGGCGCCAAACTCGGGGGACTCGAAGGCCCGGGACATGCCCAAGCCCGGCCACTCGGAGTTGTAGGCATCCATCGTTCCGGTGTTAATCGCCGTATCGATCGAAATGGACGCTGCGTGATCGAGAATGATGACGCCGTAGCCAAGACCGTCGAAGTCGACCGACTGACTGCTGCCATCGACCGTGAAGTTACCGTCGTCGGAGGGGACCGCGGCGCTAAAGCGATTCACGGCGCGCACGACGGTGGTGAGCGGAATGCCACCGACCGAGCTTGCGACCTCGAACCCCTCGACCCCTTCGGCGTCCTCAATGTACGAGCCGATAGGCGGATCAACTGGAATTTCGGGCGTTTGACACGCACAAAGCGCGACGAGCAGGAGGGAACGGCTCATACAGTCTCCACGCACCACAGCAAGGGCGCATCATAGGTTACCCCAAACGGGGCCCGTCAGGGCGCAGAAGAAGCAGCCCGGCGCCGTCGGCGCCGAAACCACCACGGTGGCATGAACACCAGCGCCAGCAATGGACGGCGCCCACACCCCGCCGCGCCGGGGTCGCGAACCGGAAGTCGCGCTTTGCCCGCGCCCCAGCGAGGATCGGACCAGCTGGAATCGTCTCCCCAGGCCCAGCCCTGCAACACCCGACTGGCCTCCCGCGGCGTGAGGCCTGGATTGTCGGAGAGAATCAGCGCGATCAGCCCCGCCACCACCGGTGCGGAAGCCGAAGTGCCGAAGAAGCCTTCGGAGCCGTACACAGAGCTGCTAAGACCGTCTGGCCCGGCAATCTCGGGCTTGGGAAAGCCGGCGTGATTCGGGCCCCGGGACGAGTAGCTCTGTGCCTCACCCCCGAGATAGCGACTGGCCCGAACGGCGCCCACTGCGAAAGCCAGTGGATGACTCGCGGGATCGGCCATCGACCCCTCGGGCATCGCCTGGACCACGCTGCCGCCCGACCGGGTGAGAACATCTACATGCACATTGGTTTCCAGGCCGGTCACCTTCTGAATCTCCAAGAAGTACACCCCACCTTCGGGCACCTCGACCGACGTGCGCTCAACCGGCTGACACTGTTCTTCGCCGTAGGCTTGGACATTCGTCGACTGACCGTAGACCACCCCTTCGTCGTCGACCACCACCATATCGAGGTCGGTGTCGCCGCAGCGACCGTGCTGATTCCAGTTCACATAAACGGAGGTGCCGCTCGCGTTCACCTGGAGTGCCAGGCGATTCTCGCCATCGAAATCCATCAGACCATCGCCATCGACGTCGAGATAGCCGCCAGACCAGTGCGACTGGGCGTTGTTACCCGACGAGGTCACCAGCAGGATGTTTGCCGCTTCGAGCTTCTTCAGCAGACGCTCGAAGATGCTGACTCCGCCGTCGTAATGGGTCTCGTTATAGAAAGACATCGACATCGAGATGACATCAATTTCGTGTCGAACCGCCCAGTTCACCGCGTTCTCGAGGCCGGTGACGCTGTTGGTCCGCACCAAGAAGAGCCCAACCTCAGGCGCGATGTCGCGGACGGCCTCGGCGCAGGCGAATCCATGGGCGCCCTCTTCAAATCCGAAGCGCGGGCGCTGGGTGTCGATGGCCACCTCACAGCTGGGGTGCGTGTGGCAATCGTGGGTGGTGTAGGGACCAATCTGCGCTGGATCGAGCAGCGGGTCGAACCAACCAATGTCGAACACGGCGACGTTAACGCCCGCCCCTTTCGCCCCATCGGCGTGCCACAAGTCGGCGTTGGTCAACGCCACGGCCTCGCTGGGAAAGCGATCGAGCTCGGGAATAGACTCGTATCGCCACGGCGTCCCCGAAGCTGGCGGCCCCTCAATCACCGAATAGGTCTGCGACCGCAACAGCGCGTCTGGGTGGTTCGGGTCTTCCACGCGCACCAGATCCCATGGATGAATCAACGACAGGGAAGTGGCGAGCAGCAGCGGGGTCATGCCTTCTCTTTTATCGGAACCGGCGCTTCGATGCTGTCCCAACTCGATCGCTTCCATCTCCAACGGCCGCGCTGGCACACCAACGGCACGCCAAATCGGCCCTGTTGCAGTGCCTCGGCGGGGTAGCTGGCCTGCTGCCGCCAGTGCCGTCCGCCCTCTTGCACCTCGAAGTCCACGTCGAACTGCCCGCCCGTCACATCGATCGGCAGAGAGACGCGAACCGTGACGGGTCCGCACAGCACATCGGCGGGGAAAACCCCCTGAAACATACGTGTTGAGCCGGTCGGAGATGTCCAACTTACGGACAGACTCGGCTGACGCATCACCCGGCCGAGGCCAAGCCAGGCCCGCACTTTTAGGGTGCGAAATCCATCGACCTCTTCCACGAGCGCAACCGGCGCCAACATCAGCGGCAGGGAATCGAGCTGCTTGCGACGAACCACGAACCAACTCGTCGCCCCGCCCAAGACCACGGCGGCGCCCACCAGGATCACGTCCATCACGCCCGTTGCAGGGAGGGTTCCGAGCAGCGCTAGAACGCACCCCAAGCTCCCCATTGCGGCGCCTTGGGGGGCCGTCCATCGCACCAGCCAGTCAGGTGCCTGCGTTTGTGCGCGCGTCATGCAGTAATCTCCATGCTCCGACGTATACAGTATCCGGGAGACGTGCAGCCGCGCGTTTCACCGTCCATGGAGGTGTGAGTGGGAATCTGGGACATGTTGAAGCAGCACGCAGGTGCACAGCTCCTAGAGTTGATCGAGTGGCTCGACGACACCAACAACACCCTCGTGTGGCGATTCCCTGTATTTCACCAGGCGATCACCGACAACAGTAAGCTCGTTGTTCGCGAGGGTCAGGCAGCGGTGTTCATCAGCGAGGGCCGACTCTCCGACGTGTTCGGTCCGGGCTCGTACGATCTCGACACCAAGAACAAAGCGATCTTGTCGTTCTTCACCAGCATCGCCTACAACTTCAACTACCCCTACAAGGGCGACGTCTACTTCGTCAGCACCCGTCAGTTCACCGACAACGGCTGGGGCACGCCCAACCCCATCATGATGCGCGACGCCGAGTTTGGTCCGGTCCGCATCCGGGCGTTCGGTGCATACAGCTACCGCATCACCGATCCCGCCCTGTTCATGAAGCAGATCGTGGGCACCGATGGGCTGTTCACCACCGACGAGATCAACGGTCAGCTCAAAAAGAAGCTGGTCAGCATGCTGGCCGACACCATCGGCAAGTCCAAGATCCCCGTGCTCGATCTTGCCGCCAACTACATGGATCTCGGCGAGACCATGGCCGATCGGATCAACCCCAAGTTCTCCGAGATGTACGGCATCACCCTTACGGACTTCACCATCAGCAACATCAGCTTGCCCGAGTCCGTCGAGAAGGCCATGGACGAGCGCTCCAAGATGGGCGTGCTCGGCAACCTCAACGCCTACACGCAGCTCAAATCGGCCGAGGCCATTGGCACCGCTGCCGCCAACCCCGGCCTGGCGGGCGCTGGCATCGGCATGGGCATGGGCATGGGCATGGGCGCTCAAATGGGCGCTCAAATGGCCGCCAGCCAGCAAGGCGGTCAGTTCAATCCCCATCAAGGCATGACGGGGCCTCCCTCCCCTGCGCCGCCCCCGCCGCCTCCCGCAGGCGGCGCGCCCTACCACTACAGTGGTGGTGCTGGCGGCCAGCAGCAGCTGCCCCTCGACCAAGTAGTGGCCAAGATTCAGGCCGATCCCACGGGCACCCACAATGTGTGGCAACCGGGCTGGGCGGGCTGGAAGTCTTGGAAAGAGTGTGCCGAGGTGATGGCCAAGATGCCGCCAGCTCCGCCTCCCGCACCGACTTCGGCCTCGTACCACTACAACGGAGACGCCGGACAGAGCGAGAAGACTCTCGCCGAGGTGATTGCCGCCGTTCAAGCCAGCCCAAGCGGCACCCACCACGTCTGGCAGAATGGCTGGGCCGCGTGGAAGCCCGCCCAAGAGGTGGCCGAGATCGCGGCCAAGCTAAGCTCGGGTCCGCCGCCTCCGCCACCCATGTAAGAGGTCGCAGCGCGCGAGCTAGACACAGACGGCGACTGCGGTTCCCGCCGCGATTCGTCGCGTTCTTGGCAGAAAACGCTTCGCCGAAAGCGGCGCCTAAGCCAGCGATACATCCTGGCACGAGCGGGCGCGGAGCCCTACACTCACGAACAGGCACATTGTTGACAAGCGAACTTACTGACTAATAGGTAAGTATGAGGTGCCCGCACAGGATGACCCGACCATGACCGCTTTAGCCCTACTGATCGCTACCGCCCTCAATCCAGCCCACGCACTGCCGCCGGGCCCCTACGCAGTGGGCACGCAGACCTACAACTTCACAGACGCCAACTACACCCAAGGCTTCGTGAAGTCCAAGCTGTACTACCCGGCCACTTCCGCCGGGAATGGCGCCGCAACCGACCTCACCGGCGGCCCCTATCCCTTGGCGGCGTTTGTGCATGGCTGGCTGGGCAACCCCAACATGTACGACGGCTTCTGCACCCAGCTCGCCAGCCTAGGTTTTGTAGTCGCCAGCATCGACACCCAGACAGGCCTGGTGCTCAACATGGACACCCTGGCCCTGGACACGGTCGCAATGCTCCAGAAGGTCGAAGACGATAGCAACGGTAGCACCTGGCTCACCGGAGCGGTTTCTACCACGCATCCCTGGTCGGCTATGGGCCACTCCATGGGCGGCGGCACCTTGGGCAAGCTGGCGGGTCTCGAGCCACGCATCCAAAACTACGTGGCCTTCATGCCCTACGAGGGCGAGACCACGTACTACACCAACGTGGCCAACTTCACCGGTAACTACCTGGTGATTACCGGCAACCAAGACACCACCGCACCCACGGCCATGGGGCTCCGTTGGTTCGCCAACACCGAATCGACCGCGCGCAGCCTGTACTACGGCATCGAAGGCGCCGGGCACCAGGCTGTCAGTGACTTCGAGTGGGGCGCAGAGCCAATGAGCGATGCGGTCCAGCTCGAAATGGTCTCCGAGATGGCGGCCGACTTCTTGATGGCCGAGGTCTTCGGCGAAGAGGAGCGCTACGAGTGGCTCACGGGTCCAGACTCCGCCCGCTTCCCGGCGGTCATCTATTCCCTAGGCACCGTGCCCGCCCTGTGGGCCCACCTGGACGGCGACGTCATCAGCTTAGGCATAACCGCCGGTCCCGACGACACCGTGAGCGTATTTTTTGGCACCGCCCCGGGCAGTACCCATACGGTGGCTGGCACCGCAGCCCTCGACAACGCCACGGTCGTCGAGACCGATCTGCTGCTGGTCGAGGGTATCCTCAACCTCGAGGTGGATGCCCCGGCCGAGTGGACCGACGACCTGTGGGTCATTGTTCAGGTGAACGGGACCACCGATAGCCGCCCCCTGCTCCTCCTCGAAGGCGAGCCGGAGCCCGAAGAAACCGAGCCTCCCGTAGACGAGCCCACCCAGCCGGGCACCACCCAGGCCACTGACCTGGGAACCACCCAACCCCATGCCGGCAGCCTGGGAAGCTCCAAGGGCTGCAGCACCGGACGTCTGCCCTTCACCTGGTCTCCCCTGCTGCTGCTGATCGGTTTCATCCGCCGCTCCCGCGCGACCTAGGGGTGTCTTCGGCCCAACAAAAGCCCAAGGCCAAGCGCGACACCAAGCGGCTGATCCTAGACATCTGCGAGCGCTACTTGATGCAGTGGGGCTACAACGTGTTCAGCTACCACCACATCGCCGACGAGTTGGGGGTCAAGAACGCGGCGATTCACTACCACTTTCGCACCAAGTCCGATCTGGCAGTGGCGGTACTGCTTCGGTATAGGGCGCGGTTTATCCGCTGGACCCAGACCGTCGAGGCGCTGCCGCCACAGGCTCAGCTCGACGCCTATATGCGGTTGAGTCTCAACTTCGTGCTGAACCAGCGAGTCGGTGTGTTGGTCACGCTGGGCACCGAGTACAATACGCTTCCCGAGCCCCTTCAGGAGCAGGTCAAGCTCCTCCAAGACGAGATCTTCACCTGGTTCGCGGCCCTCTTAGAGAGGGGTCGGTCCAGCGGGGACTTTTTGTTCAATGGCACCGCCCATGCCATGGCATCCCTGATCGCCACCACCATGCTGGGTTCACAGCTGCTGGGCAGGGTACGGGGCATCGGGCCATTCGAGGAGGTAGTCGAGCAAGTGCACCTCATCGTGGGGATGAAACGCAACAGCCCGTAGGTGTGGTGCCGAGTCCGACGAGAAGGCCATGGACGAGCGCTCCAAGATGAGCGGCCTCGGCAACCTCAACGCCTACACGCAGCTCAAATCAGCCGAGGCCATCGACCGCCGACGCCAACCCCGACATGGCAGGCGCTGGAATCGGCATGGGCATGGGCATGTTGGTGCGGGCGCTACCTGTTCCTCTCGGTCTATGGCTGGGTGTCGAGAAGCCCGATGCCGTCGAAGTCGCCTCCGCGCCGCACACGCACATCGTCTTTCGGCGCTGGCAGCACAGTCCAAACGGCCGGGTTGTCGGGTGGAAAGACATCGGAATTCCCAACGACGGCCTGGTACAGCACGCCGGCGACGATCGCGATGTCGCCCGTCTCGTAGAACACCGGCTCGAGACGTCCTACCGCCGTCTGGTCGGTCCAGTGTTCAATGCGCATGAAGTCCATGGCCGGATCCAGTCCGAGATCGACGAAGGGATAGGGCGCAATGGTGCCGACGGCGTTGCCCGAGCCCGTCACCGCGCCATAGGTCTGGTTGGCATCCAGGCCTAAATTGTGTAGCTGCTGTGCCGAGTCCTCCCAGGTGTTGTCCAGGAACGTGACCTGCTGGTCCCCAATACTCCCGAGCTTGAAGACAAAGCCCTCGTCCACCGCGTCATAAACCTCATCCCGCTGATAGACCATCGCGCGGAACGTGTTTCGCTCAAAGCGCCACTCGCTGTTCGAGTCAAAGGCTCCCCCGAGGTAGGCGCCCCGGCAGCGCCCGTGGCTGTAGTAGTTGTCGTGCACGTGGACGACGTCTCCTGGCAGGGTGCCGTCCTCGATCTCCAGCTGTCCGAAGAAGGACAACAAGCTGTCTGCGGCTCCCATGAAGACGTTGTGATGGATGTCGGCGCTACCGTGCCGCACGCCGACCTGGGATGCGTTGTCCTGCCAAGGCTGGAAGGGGGCCTTCCAGTCCAGCGCCCCCAGCGCGAAGACGTTGTGGTGAATGTCATTTCCCGGGCCGAGCTGGCCGACCTGCAACAGCTCGGTACCCGTGCGGAGGATGCGGTTGTTGTAGAAAGCCATTCCCTCGATGCGGTGCTGTGGCTGGGTCTGGGTGCTCCCGATGTACACCCCCTCCGAGCCGGTGTCGTGGATGTACAAGTCGTGCAGCTTGCAGTCGACCATGGTCGCATCGCCGTCATTGTCTGTCTTCAAGACGATACCGGCGAACCCCATCCCCGTGACCTCCAAGAACTCCAGTTCGAACTCGGAGGCTCCCCCACCGATGCCGATGCCCGAAATGTCGTACGTGTTGTCGAAGGCATCGTCGACCGCGATGCCGTATCGGCCCGGTGAGTCCGCATACAGGTTGCCGCGATGACCCGGGAAGTCGGGGTCTCCGGTGAGCGCCTCGGGATCATATCGGCCAGTCAACACCCAGCCAGTCCCGCCCTCTACCACCAGCATGTAATAGTGCCCCAGCCCTCCGACCCGCACCTGACCCCCAAGATTGGTAATGACCAGCGGGCTGGCGGCGTCGCGATTCGGCAGGTTGCCCAGCTTGATGAACTTATAGTGGCCCGCCGGAATGTACAGCCGCTCCAGCGTCGACCAGTCCACCTCGGGATAGCTAGCCTGGACGTCTGGCAGGTATAGACCGATGGCCGGGTCGTCGACGTTCAGGGTCAGGGTCAGGGTCGGGGAAGGCCAATTCCCGGCACAGTCATCGCCCCGTACCTGGTCGTCTAGGTCATTGCAGTCTCGCCCGCCCACCGCTTCGGCCTGGTCCCCATCGCCGTCGAGGTCATTGGGATCTACCGGCGCGGTCGTCTCGGTGCCCGTTTCGACGACGACTTCCGACGGCGAATCTGTTGAATCGAGGTCACGTGGGGGCGAGCTGGGTGGTGAGCATGCGAGCCACATCGATGTGACAACCATCCATCCGTGCGGGGACAAGGGACGTCGTCGGGGAGTCATGTTCACCTCAGCGCATCGGGTGTCGAAACCCAACGATACACCACAGGTGCTTCGGGCTGTCGAGGATGTCGGCTGGCTGGCACCGGCCTGGGTTCCCTTCGCGGCAAAACTGCAGTCGTGCAAACCCCGCCGTGGGATCGCCACGGCAGGCCGGTCTGCACAACACCCCGACCCGTCCTGTGGTCAGGGCCCGACCCACCGAGGGACAGAGAGACCCGGAGAGCCGAACAACGGTGAAGAGACCTCGGAACCCTCACCTGAGTCTCAGCGCAAGCTTCCCAGAAGTCTTTGCATTCCTCATCCCCAACTGTCACTGTTCTGCTACGGCAACCCATTGTCTCCACTCGAAACCGGCGCCACAAATCGGGAGTTCTTCATGCAGCCATGGCCTTGCCAACGGTCGCTACGCTCGGCAACACCGACCCACGGATTTACCGCCGCAGTCTTCGCCGCCGCCCTTGTTGGGTGCACACCGCCCCCCAACCCAGACCTTCCCGAGAAGACCATCTGCGTCCGGCCACCGGGCAACTCCTACAGCATTCGAACCCAGTCCAAATCGGGCATGAACCCTCCTCCCGCCCCGCTTGAGGACACATTTTTCTTACACAGCAATCCCGGCGCGAGCAAAGTCATCTACCTGGACTTCGACGGTCATATTGGCATCGGCGAGCACTACGACCCCTACGACTTCGAAATGGGTCCGAGCATCTTCTCCGATCCGGAGCTCACCGAGATCCAGCTGACGTGGCAGTCCGTTTCTGAAGACTTCCTGCCCTTCCAAGTGGATGTCACCACCGAGGACCCCGGGGTAGACGCCCTTAGAAACACCGGCGGATCGGACACGGAGTGGGGCGTTCGCTGCGTGATCAGCGACACCTATAATTATTCTTGGGCGTATGTCGGGACCTTCGACTCCGACGTCGATCAGGAGTGCATGGCAACCACAGACGAAGTCAACGGCGTCATCGACTGGATGTTCCTCGCCGACTCCATCAGCCATGAAGTCGGACACACCATGGGCCTCCATCACGACGGATACACCCTAGGCGGCAATCTATTCGTCGGCGGCGAGTACTACCTGGGACACGGATCCGGGGCGACGTATTGGTCTCCCATCATGGGATGGTCGGCGGTGTATGGCGTGAGTCAGTGGGACCACGGTGAATACAATGGCACCTCCAACGGCCAGGACGACCTCGGCATCATCACCACACAAAATGGGTTCGGATTCCGGGTCGACGATCACGGCTCTACAACCGGAACAGCGGCCTCCATCGACATCACCCTGGCGGCCATGGGCTCCGGTATCATCGAGGAAAACACCGACGTCGATTTCTTCTCCTTCACCCTGGCCACTGACGGCACCGTCAACCTGGCGGTGAACCCGGACAGCCTGGCGGGAAACCTCGACGTGCTGGCTCACATCCACGATGCATCGGGAACCATCCTCCATACCGCCAATCCGATCGACCAGACCTACGCTTGGTTCGATGTGTTCCTCGTGGCCGGGGACTATTACCTGTCCGTAGAAGGCACTGGAGAAGGCGACCCCGCCCTCCCAAACCCCACGGGGTACACCGACTACGGTAGCTTGGGTTTCTACACGATCGACGACGCGGTCCCCATCTCCACCAATCCAGAAATCTGGACAGACCAAGACATCTATGGCCCCAACGAGGACATCGTGGTCCACTTCGACAACGCCGCCGGGAACAACCTGGATTGGATCTCTCTGGCACGAGATGGCAACAACCCCGAAAACTACCTGACCTATGTTTACACAGCCGGAGCCCAGAGCGGCAGCGTGACATTCACGGGGGGCTTGGCCAACAACGCGATCTACGAGGCGCGAATCGGCTTCGACGATGCCTATGTCATCGAGATTAACTACGACTTCGTCATCTCGGACGTCGACACCGACGGAGATGGTCTCTACGACTTCGAGGCAGACGACCTCGGTACCGATCCCCTCGACGCGGACACCGACGGCGACGGACTCACGGATGGCGAGGAGGTGCTGGTCCACGAAACCGACCCGCTCGATGCCGACACCGATGGAGACGGCCTCAGTGACGGAGACGAGGTGACCAATGGCACAGATCCGTTGGTCCCCAACGAAGAAACCACATCCTCGACAACCACGGGCTCTCGCGACACCGCTTCCGGCGACATCGAAGAAGAGCGGCCCAAGTCGTCGTGCGGCTGCGCAGCCAATCCAGCAAGTCCGGCCGTCGGTTGGATGTGGGTCGCCATTCTCTTCGGCGTCCGTCGAAGAAGCCGGTAGACCCCAGGTATTAGCACCTCTCCCGAACCAGCACACTTCCCTCGGGCGTTTCGGAAAGCGCGAACAGGGCTTGGGCGCTTGCGGCGCCAAAGCTGGCGGAGAGGCCTGCCAACTACATCTGTATAAGAGGCCATTGCCGCTAGATGAAGCGCTTGACACGATTTGTCAGCAACCACCCCACTAAAGGTCTGAACGGATAACAGTTGTTCAAAACCTACTCACCTGGGGCCAAACATGTTCAGCTTTTTCAAGCGAGACCCGATTAAGACCCTCGAGCGGAAACGTTTGGACAAGTACCGCGAAGCGATGCAAGCCCAGAAATATGGCGACCGGGCACTGCAGGCCGATCTCTACGCGGAAGCCGAAGCCATCGAACAACAGATCGCGACATTACGAGAAAACAACGACTCGGCGGCAACCTAATGCCACCCGGTCAGACTTGTGTAGACGCAGCATGACTCCAATCATGCCCCCCTCCGCCTCCCATCAAGACCGTCCCAACAAGCGCACGTGGGCGTCGGAGCGACTCCTCCTCGGCCAAGCCAACGTGGGTTTCTGGGTCGTGGTATCTAGCGCCTTCATCCTCACCCAGCCCGAGATTCCAGGTCAGAATCCGGCAGTACAATGGGGGCTGATCTGTCTCCTCTATGCGGCTGTCCAAGCGCCCTTCGACTGGCTTGGCGGCTCCCTGCTACCCGCGAGACACCCACGCTGGCCCGACACCTTGTCGTCCTGGCTTGCCCGGTGGCTGCCAGGCGTCTTTGTACACACCGCCATCCTCTGCCTGAACGGGCTCGTTCTGATGGGCATCGCCCACCGACTCGGCGACCTCGGAGTCCTGCTGACCGCGTGCCTATTGACTGCCGGACTCATTGCCGTTCAACACAGACTGGCGCGGTGGATGGGACATCTTGAAGATTCCAACCCACACGCCAATGTTCGGCAAATCGCGGACCGAGTTGGACTGCGCACCACTCGCCTGCACGTCACCGCATCCAAGGACACCAGCTTCGTCGGAGGCTGGGTCGGACTGCCGGGGCTCGAGTCCCTCATCGTTCCCCGCCTGTGGGCCGAGGGCCTGACAGACGATGAACTGCACACAGTGCTCACCCGCCGGAACATCGCGCTCCAGACGGGACGTCGAACGAAGGGAGTCCTCGCGGCAGCCGCCTTCAATCTCGCCGGGATGGCAGGTGTATTGTTCCTCGCACCCGATTCCGAGCTGGTCACCGCTACCGGGCTGGTTACCACAGCTGCCTACATGACCCTTTGGACATTCCTTGGCATCCTGGTCCTGCCAAGCGTCAGTCGGGAAGCGGTCTATCAAATTGACCGTGAAGCGTCGCGGCGCACCTCGACAACGCGGGTTCAAGCTCTCATTCAACGACTGGATCGGGACCAGGAGGACGAGACGCGTCGCAGCCCTTTAACCGAGCGTGTCTTTCATCCTGTCCCCGCGTCTGGCCACCGGATCGCCGCATTGGACCAACCAGAGGCCCCTCACGCCTGCTCGCCATGGCGGGTGACGCGCACCATGCTGTACACCAGCCTCGCTGGCCTGTCGGTCCTCGGACGTACCGTTCACTGCAACATCGGGCGGCCCGAGCTTTGGGCCCTCCATCCTGGAGACTGACCATGAACGAAGCACTCAGCCCGTCCACCTCGGTGTTCGGTCTGCCCGGCCCCTACACGGCGGTCGTCGTTGGAGCCCGCGGCGGCGTCGGCGCCGCATTCATTCAAGCACTGGCCGCTGACCCATCGGTGGATAAAATCTTCGCAACCAGCCGGCGTCAAGACTGGGTCGACCAGGCCGCCGAGCATGCCAACGTTGAACGGTGCCTTGTAGATCTGGAGGACGAGCAATCGGTTGCGCTGCTTTCCACGCGTGCAGGCGCCTCCAGCTCCCCGGTCCGCCTGGTCATCAACGCGAGCGGACTTCTTCACAACGGTGCGCTGCAACCCGAGCGGAGCTGGAGGGATCTCAACCCCGATCACCTCGGCCAGCTACTTGGCGTCCATGTGACGGGCGTGGCGCTGTTGATGAAACACCTGATGCCACGCTTTCCGAGGCAGGGACGATCTGTGTTCGCGACCCTCTCCGCGCGGGTCGGAAGTATCGGGGACAACCAATTGGGTGGATGGTACGGCTACCGTGCTTCCAAAGCCGCACAAAACATGCTGGTCCGTTGCGCAGCCATAGAGGCCGCTCGACGAACCCCAGCGTTGCTCGTACT
>JAACDH010000560.1 GCA_009936995.1 Rhodobacterales bacterium | reverse complement strand
CGCTCCACGTCCATTCCGCGGTCCTCGCATCGCTGCGCGAGCCAGGCGGTGAGCGCCGTTAGCGGCCGGTTGGAGACCGTTGGAAAACCAACGAGCGTCTCAAGATCACGTACCACCAGCATCGTCACCATCCTCTTCTTCTTCTTCTTCTTCCTCTTTTTCCCACCATGGAATGCCCCCGACCGGCATGAGCCCAGGGGTGTCGGGTCGCTCCGCGGTGACAGAGAGGATTTCTTTGGCCAAGTCGAGATCGGCGGGCTTGCCGATCGGACGCAGCTGGCCGACGTTGACCAGCTGGTCGAGGTCGGTGGTGCTCGCGCGTGTGTCGGTGCCCAGTTCGGTTAGATCGACGATGCTGCTGAGCTGCAAAAACACTTTGTTTTCGGCGGTCATAGCGTCGTCGAGGAGCGCGTGCCCCCGGGTCATGTCACCTCGGCAGAGTGCTTCGGCTGCAGCGTCGTACTTTCGTGCCGTCTCGTGCCATCGAGAAGGGTCGGGGCCCGTGACGCCATCGCGTTTGCCTCGGGCCACGGCGCGTGACCAATCGAACACGGGCCCCCGTTCAGTCATGCTGACCTCGCGGTTTTGGACCTCGTGCATGATTCGAAGGCGGTCTCCGATGTGGGACAGCATGAAGCCCCGGTCCACATTGCCCTGGTTCATTTGTTGGCGGAGACCCTCATTGCCCACGGCTCGCTGCATACGTCGGAGCGCGGGATCACCCGCCCGGTTTGAGGGGGACTCCGCCCGACCCGAGGCTCTGCGTCCGGCGATGATGTCTTGGGTAAGTTTTTTGTCGGCCATCGCTGCCAAGCTAGCACGAAGGTGGCTTTACGGCAGTGTGGATCAGCTCCGTTTAATTTGATGTGCGATGGGCCTTGATCTTTGGTGGTCACCCGCGCAGGATCCCGGCTCGAACCAAATAGAGAGGGACTCACGAGTTCATGGCTTTGCGTCATCGCGCCATAGCAAGACTTCAACGCCACGTGCCCACGGTATGTGTGGTGCAGGATAGGGCGTTGACGCGGCTACTCGACCAACGAGTCATGACAGATCGCCCGCTGCCTCCTTCACCGGGCGATGGTCTGAAGATGCCCACAGAACGGACGGTTCGACACATCCGTCCGATCACGCTGGGCGACCCTTCTCCATTGCTCATTCGCCTTGTGCGCCATCCCTATGCACAAGGTACCGCGCTCCCCGGGCGTCGACCGGGCACGGAGCGTCCCTCCTTGCGACCTTCTGCGCGCGAAGGTCGAGCACACATTCGCGAATTGATCGCCGCCGCCCGTCCGCAGCGGCAGTTCACGCGACCCAAACGGCCCGTGATCGCTTCCGCCCCCAAACCCTTCAAGCGTTCTCGCGCCGCGGCAATCGCCGAAACCGAGACGCTCGCGTTGGAGGTCGGATGAGTGATGTGAATGCGATGGTCGAAATGGGTCAGCTGCCACCGGGTTTCACCCGTGGCCCCATGCAGGGGCGCGAAGTCATCGGTGAGATCACCGAAAATCTGCAGAAATTTATTCTGGAGGGCTGGGATCTCGACCGCGCGCGTCCGCGGATCTCCGAAGATCTCTCCTTTGTTCCTAAGGATCGCCAAGAGGTGATCTACGTCTACATGTACCAGGTTAGTCAAACTACCAGCCTGAAGAATGCAAAACGTTGGCGGGCTACGCACATCACCAAAAACACCAAAATGGACGACCGCGATGCGCTCATTTACGAGCGTCCACCCATCTATTTGGATGTTCACTACATTGTCACGGTGCACAGCAAATTCCGCAGCGATGCCGAGCGTTTGTTGGGCTGGACGATGCTTAGGCTTTGGGAAGCGGCCAATCTGATCTATCGTCCCCGCCGGTACACCTTGCCTGACGGCACGGTGCTAGATTCTTCAGGCGAACCATGGTCTGTGGATGCCACGGGTGAGAATGTCATCATGGAAAAGGTCAGCCTTGCCATGGTGGATGATTTACCCATTAGCGACGCAATCAACTTTTTCACCATCCATCAGGCGCCCTATCGGCCCTATCTCACATTTCGAGCGCGCTGTTCTATGGAAGGCTCACTGGTCCGCGGACCGGCAACCACAGTGGTTGGCCAATCTCTAGACAATGCGTCCCAGCCTGCGCCCAAGCACCAGCGTCCAAATGGTCGTATGAGCGAAGCGCCGGCTCCGAAAAACAAACGGCCGCGCATTGGGCCATCTGGTTTTAATTACCGGCCTACGACGGACGATAATAATGAAGATAACTCCAACAAAGAGGAATAGCTGAAAATGGAATACCACACACCAGGTGTATATATCCGTGAAGTCGATTCGGGCGCGAAGCCCATTTCATCGGTCTCCACCTCCACGCCCGGCTTCCTGGGTCTTTTTAACCACGAGCCAGCCATCGACGCCGTAGCCATCAAGGGCAGTGATGGCACCAAGAGCATCACCGGTAAGGTGCGGCCACAATTGGTGGATACAAAGGGCAAGATTGCCGGCGACACCGACGACGCGGTCACGGCGCTCACCAGCGCGTTTAAGCTGCAAGAGTCGTCTGTACGCAACCTCAAGGCGCTGATGGAATTGAATGGCCACAAGGTCAGCATCGGCAAGGGCGGTTCCGGCAAGACGAAGATCACCGTCGGCAAGGATTCCGTCGAGGTCGCATCTGATGTACTCGATGTCGCCGGCAAGGTCGTCACCGAAGACGATGCAGCCGTCGAGGATCTGCTCAATCACGTGAACACGACCTTCCCCTTGGACAAGCCCAAGCCGAAGACCGCCAAGGACCTCCTCGAGGTGTACGGCTTCGAGTTCGAGAGCGCGACGGGCACCTCCCTCATGGGTGAGTACTCCGTGGCTCCGTTCCCGGTCACCAACAAGAGCGAGTTCTTCCGCTGGTTGCAAAGCTACTTTGCCCAGTACATGGTTGAGACCCGCAGCGTCGAAGACCTCCTGGGTCGCTCCTACGACGATCTGGACGACGCCGCGGATGCGGTCTTCGAGGCCCTCACCAGCGACGACGCAATGAAGGATGAGTTCCGCGCCTTCTTGTCGCAAGAGTCGATGTTCAAGTTCGTCGCAAGCGTTAATGGCTTCTACGACAACGGTGGTGGCAAGGCGTACGTCTACCTCCTCGGCACCGGTAACCTCGAGTGCTCCATCCGCGAGAACCAAGCCGAGAAACTCGGTCTGTATGCGTTCGACGACGTCGACGATATGGCGATGCATGTCGCGCCTGGTCTTAGCTTCAACCAACAGCGCGAGATGTTGGAGCACTGCGAGACCCGCAAGGATCGCTTCGCCATTCTCGACGGACCGGCTGTGTCCATGGGCGACATGGACATCCCCGCATCCAACAAGGGATTTGGCGCGATGTACGTGCCTTGGGTTCGCGTCACCAAGCCTTCATGGCTTGAGGGCAATGGCCCGGCGGTCGAGATTACCGGCCCTATGCGTCGCAAGCTCATCAAGACCGACAAGACCGAAGTCTACTGTCCGCCCAGTGGCCACGTCGCAGGTGTTTTCGCCCGCGTCGACGCCGAGCGGGGTGTTCACAAGGCTCCGGCCAATGAAATCCTCATGGGAATCACTGGCCTTTCTCAGAACATCAACCGACTTGAGCAGGGTCAGTACAACGATCGTGGCATCAACGTCATCCGTGTCTTCAAGGACCGTGGCATCCGCATCTGGGGCGCACGTACCCTGGCGACCAAGTCGGATCCGAGCTGGAAGTACATCAACGTCCGTCGTCTCTTCATCATGGTCGAGCAATCGATCATGGTGGGTATGCAATGGGCCGTCTTCGAGCCCAATGACCAGTTCCTGTGGTCCAAGCTGAATCGCGACGTTCGTGCATATCTCATGCGCGTCTGGCGCTCCGGTGCACTCTTCGGCAAGACGCCCGAAGAAGCGTTCTACGTGAAGTGCGACTCCGAGACCAACCCCCGGTACCTCATCGACGCTGGCCAAGTCAACGTCCAAGTCGGTATCTGCCCGGTGAAGCCCGCAGAATTCGTGGTCTTCAGCATCGGTCAGTGGGATGGTGGCGGCCTGATCGAGGGCGGCTGATTCGACCTGGGGTGCCTGGTTTTTCCTGGCACCCCATCCTTCCTCGCTCTATGGCGAGGCGCTTTTTCTCACCTCCTGAGCTCTTTCGGGATCTTGAAGAAGTCGACCGCGTCAAGCGGCCGGGGACCATGCTTCTCGCTACCGATATGTGCGGGAGAAACTATTAGATCGGGGTTGCTCCGTGTTCGGTGCCGCCTCGGTTGTTCAACAGCTATTATTCGCATCGCCCATTTTGTGGAGTCTGAGAATGGAGTTCAAGACAGAATACGAGTTCATGCTGCCGCGCGGCTACGTGGACTCCGAAGGCAACGTTCATCGTCACGGTGTCATGCGCCTCGCTAACGCGAAGGACGAGATCGTTCCTCTGAACGACCTACGTGTTCAACGGAACCGTGCTTACCTCATCATCGTGTTGCTCAGTCGAGTGATCACGAAGCTGGGAGCCATCGAAGACGTTAGCGCCAACGTGATCGAAAACCTCTTCGCAGGCGACCTTCGCTTCCTAGAGGAAATGTACAATCGCATCAACGAAGACGAATCCATGGTGCAGGTCAGCTGCCCAGACTGTGGGCATCGGTTTGAGCGGGAGTACGGCCGCCTGGGGGAGTAGTCAGCTACCCCCTTGATAATATCTTCAAGGAGGTAGCATTCCTAGCCTACCATTTTCACTGGGGCCGGGAATCTCTGATGAACATCAGTCATCTGGAACGACATCGTTGGGTCCAGGAAGTGTCTGATATTAATCAGCAGATCAACAAGAACACCTAGTCAACGTTCGGAGGTAGATTGCGCCCTGGAATTGTAATCCAGCACGCTCGGGAGTTGATTCGCGACGCCGCCGTTGTTCGTGGCGATATCGTTGGCTTCATCGGCGTAATAGGTCCAGATCAGCGGCCAGAGGGCTTCACGCGTGGAGGTTTCCTCGAGATTTCGATCACGCGCCCCAGCGAGCTGCTGGCACACGAGCTGGGCGACGCGCTCGACGGCGTAACCCGAAAGGCTATTCATCAGTTCTTCCAGAATGGCGGCACGGCTTGCCGGGTGTTCGGCCTGTGCGTCGACGCTTCGTCCGACCTCATCGCCAACGAGGCGCCGCTGTCGGTCTACGAATCGTTGGTTGATCGTCTTCGCGGCGAAGAGGACATTGGTCTGCTAGCCATGCCCGCGTTGGCCTATCTTCCAGTTTTTGAGGATGCCTCGAATCCGGTTCCGGTGACCGCCACCATCGTCATGTTGATGCAGCACTGTCGAGAGATGAACAACCGGTTCATGATCATCGACTCACCGCAATACCTTCACGACGACGCCTTGATTCAATGGACCGAAGACCTGCGGACCCGGGCAGAAGAAGCGAGCAGTTACGGCGCGCTTTACTACCCGTGGATGATGAACGGCGACGAGGAGTTTCCTCCCAGCGGGTGCGTTGCAGGCGTATACGCAAGGGTTGAGGCCGAACATGCTCCCTTCGGGATCCGCTGGCCGCCTGCCAATCAAGCCCTTGTGGGCGTTACCCATCCCGCGGTCGAAGTGCGTTGGAGCGAAAGCGACGACCTGATCAATGCGCACATCAACCCCTTGCTGACCCAGCCGGCTCGGGGGGTGATCATCTGGGGGGCTCGTACACTTTCACGTGAGCCGCAGTGGGTTCACATCAATG
>JAACDH010000559.1 GCA_009936995.1 Rhodobacterales bacterium | reverse complement strand
TCTGAGCGTCGACCTCGGCATAGGCGAGGCGGTCGTCGATGAGTCGCCGAACCGCGGTACCGGCTTCGAACATCACCAGGGGTTGATTCTGAAGGTCTGACCAAGTGAAGGTCCTGGCGTGCCGCAAGGGATGCCCTGGCGGAGTGATCAGCCGAAGCTCGTCTTGGCGCCATTGGGTCACCGTGAGCTTGGCCCGGCCGGCACCTACCCGCTGGACCGGCAGGGTGACCACGCCGAGGTCCAGCGTTCCGGCGAGCACGGCCTCGGCCACGGCCTGGGAGCCCTGTTCGCGGACGTGCAGACGGATGCCGGGGTGCTGCTCGTGAAAGCTGCGGAGCAAAGGTGGCAACAGGTAGGTGGTGGCCGTGGCCCCGGCGCCGATCGACAGCTTGCCCTGGGACAGCGCCGCCAACCCCGCCACCGCGGCCCGACCGTCTTCGAGCCAGAGCTCGGCTTCTTCGACGTATCTGCGCAGGAGGACTCCCGCTTCGGTGAGGTCCATGCCCTTGGCGGTGCGATGAAACAGCTGCGCGCCGACCTCCTCTTCTAGGCGGGCCAGCTGTGCGCTCACCGCCGGCTGGGTGAGGTGAATGGATCGCGCCGCTCGGGTGAGATTTTCGGTCTTGGCGATGGCGAGGAAGCTACTGAGGGGCGTGGTCAGGCCGAGCATGGGCGTCTCGATGAAGGCATAAGTAGAATTGATGGCTTGTATCATAATAATCCATTTTAATTATGAGTCGACGGTGAATACAACAGGGGTCCAACACCAAACCAGGAGCACCCCATGGCCCAACTCGATCCATTCAACGCACGGACAACCCTCAAAGTTGGCGACAAGACGTACTCCGCCTACCGACTGGATGCGCTCACCGACGTCGGCATTGGCCACCTGGACAAGCTGCCGTACGCCATCAAGGTGCTGCTCGAGTCGTGTCTGCGAAACTGCGACGATTTCGTGGTCACCCGCGAGCACGTCACTGCGCTGGCCAACTACAACGCCACCGATGTCGGCGAGCAAGAGATCGCCTTCAAGCCCGGTCGCGTAGTGCTCCAAGACTTCACCGGTGTGCCCGCGGTGGTGGACTTTGCCGCCCTCCGATCGGCCATGGAGCGCATGGGCGGCGACGTCGACAAGATCAACCCACTCATCCACGCCGACCTGGTCATCGATCACTCAGTGCAGGTGGACAGCTACGGCGTTCCCGGCGCTCGGGCCACGAACACAGCGCTGGAATACCAGCGCAACCAAGAGCGCTATCGGTTCCTGAAGTGGGGCCAGCAGGCGTTCTCGAACTTCTCGGTGGTGCCGCCCGAGACCGGCATTGTCCACCAGGTGAACCTCGAGTACTTGGCGGGCTGCGTACTCACCGAAGACGAAGACGGCGTCGCCGTTGTGTTGCCGGACTCCCTCGTGGGCACCGACTCTCACACCACCATGATCAACGGCCTGGGCGTCGTCGGCTGGGGTGTGGGCGGTATCGAGGCCGAGGCCTGCATGTTGGGCCAACCCATCTACATGCTGATCCCCGAAGTGGTGGGCATGAAGCTGACCGGCGCCATGACCGAGGGCATCACCGCCACCGACCTTGTGCTCACCGTCACCGAGCTGCTGCGCGCCCACGGTGTGGTGGGTAAGTTCGTCGAGTTTTACGGACCGGGCCTGGCCAACCTCACCTTGGCCGATCGCGCTACCCTGGCGAATATGGCCCCCGAATACGGTGCGACCATGGGCTTCTTCCCCATTGACGACCGCACGCTAGACTACCTGCGTCTGTCGGGCCGCTCCGACGAACAAGTGGCCCTGGTCGAGGCGTACACCAAGCTGCAGGGACTGTGGCGCGACGACGCCCACGAGATCGCCTACAGCAGCACTTGCTCGCTTGATATGGGCGCGATCGAGCCCTCTTTGGCGGGTCCCAAGCGCCCCCAAGATCGCATCACGCTGACGAATATGCAGTCGGAGTGGAAGAAGCTCACCGACAGCTACGGCCACGATACGCCGGCCAAGGTGGCCACCGACTACAAGGGCGCGTCCTTCGAACTCACCGACGGCGCCGTGGTCATCGCGGCCATCACCAGCTGCACGAACACGTCGAATCCGGCGGTCATGTTGGGCGCCGGCCTGGTCGCCAAGAAGGCGGATGCGTTGGGCCTGAAGGTGAAGCCGTGGGTGAAAACATCGCTAGCGCCCGGCTCTCGGGTGGTCACCGACTACCTGAACGCGGCTGGACTCACCAAGCCCCTCGAAGATCTGGGTTTCTTCACCGTGGGCTACGGCTGCACCACCTGCATCGGCAACTCGGGTCCGCTGTCTCCGCCTATCGAGAAGAGCGTGGTCGACGGCGATCTGTTGGTGACCTCGGTGCTGTCCGGTAACCGCAACTTCGAGGGGCGGGTCAGCCCGCACACCCGCGGAAACTATCTGGCCAGCCCCATGCTGGTTGTGGCCTACGCCATCGCCGGAACGGTGAACATCGACCTGCGTAATGACGCTCTTGGAACCGATCAAAACGGCAACGACGTGTTCCTGAAAGACCT
>JAACDH010000558.1 GCA_009936995.1 Rhodobacterales bacterium | reverse complement strand
TTCGTTGGCCCGAGTTCGGATCGCCCGAGCTGTGCTGCACCCCGACGGCCAAGTCCGTCTGCACGGCGGCGCCCGGCCCGGACTCAACCGAGCGGTTCGCGGTGGGTTGGCTCAAGCCTCCACCAGGTTGTCAGAGCTGGTGCGTTTTAGTCCCCGGTTCTCGCGATTTCGCGGGTTCTTGCACCCGGTGGCTCAGTCGTCGTCCGGGCCAAACGCGTATCGAACCTGACGGACGCTGACGACACCGCGGAGCAGTCCCATGGCGAGGAGTACGCCCCCCGAGACGTTTCGCCCGGCGAAGAGGAACAGTGAACCAAAGCCGATAAAGGCCAAGGTGGTGATCATTCCAATCAGGGCGCGTGCTTTAGGGCTCAACTGGGATCTCCGCGGGGGGTGAGCAGGCGTCGCCATTCTCTTGCGTCGCTTCGCCAGCTGCGCTTCTCAGGCAAGGGTGAGTGTGTGAGGGCAATGAGCGGGGCCAGGTTCGCTTGCGTCCGATAGCGTCTTAGGCGATCGATCGCCAGGCTTCGTCCTTCGTCGTCGCCGATCTCGTCGGTCACGGCGCGCAGGCTGGCGGCCAGCCATCCGATCGTCGCCGCCTGGATGGTCTTGGGCAGGTTGAACATCCTGATGTCGATGTCAGAGCAGATCCACTGCAGTTGGTCGGAACTCTGCTGGGGCGTCATGTCGCCACGTTGCCAGCCGATGAGACCGGTCAGCTCGTCTCGCCAAGTCACGCGTTTGAAGTGAAGGGCGTGTAGGTCGGAGCCTTGGATTCGTTGTTGCTTCGCGAACGTGTGTAGGAGGAGCTTTGGCGGCGTCGGGACTAAGGTGCGGCTGGCCTTCGGAGCGGCCAGGGCCGCCCGGTCGACCTCTTCGGTATCGGGCTCTCTCTCGATGTCCTCTAGCTCGTCTTGGGTGAAGAAGGCGACGTTTGAAAGGGGTATTTCTACGGGGTACCAGCCTTCCTCGTCTAGGTCTTCCCGCTCATCGACGTGGGCGGTTCGGTCTACGTTTGCCGTGGGCTCGCGGTCGTCCTGGAGCGCATCGAGCGGGCGTTCACCGCGCAGCTGGGCATGTACCAGGCGGCCCAGCTGTTTGTACAGCGCTTCGAGGCTGGAGTCGGCTGGGGTGCTTTCGTACAAAGAGATTGAGTGCGCTTCAATTTGGTCGAGCAAGGACGATATCTCGGGGGTATCAGTCCACACTTGCATCTCCTTGAGGGCGGATTGAGTTAATCGGCACCCAAGTGTAATCCTTCAAGCCCTAAGTGCGCTACACGCCGCTGCTGTTCGGGCAGGCCGGAGGCCTGAGATGGGTCGTGGAAAACGTCGACATTTGGCGCCGTTCGAGATTGAGATCGAGGCCTTGGGTCCGCGTGGCGTCGGCATTGGGCACACCCCAGACGGTGCGGTGATGAAGGTGCGCTGTGCGGCGCCGGGTAGTCGGGTCTTTGTGCGTCCGGCGGGTCGTCGCAAGGGTATCTGGAATGGCCGTCGGCAGCACCTGGTGCGTCCACCGGCCGACGCGGTCACCCCAGATTGTCCTGTGTTTGGGCTGTGTGGCGGATGCTCGCTGCAAGAGCTGTCCCACGCGGGTCAGCAGCGCGCCAAAGAGGCCATGAGTCACGCCGAGGTGGCCAATGGCTGGTGCCAGGCGATTCCAGACGATGTGCGTCTGCACGAGGTGCGTGGCGCAACGGCCAGCTACGGCTACCGGAACAAGGTCGAGCTGTCGTTTGGCGGCAGCCGCTACCTGTCCGAAGACGACCACGCCAAGGGCTTGGCCATCGACGGCAACTTCATGGGTTTCCACGCGTCGGGTCGCTTCGATCGCGTGGTGGACGTGGTTCGCTGTTCGCTGATGGCGCCCGCCGCGAACGCCGTTCTCAGCGTCGTGCGTAGCCAAACCCTGGTCGACGGTGGCTTTGCGTGCTGGAATTCCCGTGACCACACGGGTTTTTGGCGGCACTTGGTGCTGCGTACAGGCACCCAGACCGGCGAGCTGCTGGCGATGCTTTACACAGCATCCCCCGAACCGTTCGACGGTGCCGAGGCCGCTGTTCACGCCTTGGCCGAGTCGATTATGGCCACTGAGCTGCCCGATGGGGGGCGGGTGGTGGGCGTCATCTGGGGCATCAACGACGGCCTGGCCGACGTGGCACGGGGCGAAACTCGGAAGCTATGGGGCCAGGACTGGTTCACCGAGAAGCTCGGAGACAAGGAGTTTCGGGTGCTGCCCACCTCGTTCTTTCAGACCAACACGCTGGGCGCGGAGGTGCTGTACGACGTCATCGGCGAGGCCATAGGCGGTCGCGCATCGATGCTGATGGATCTGTACTGCGGCACAGGAAGCATTGGCCTTTACCTGTCAGACAAGGCCGACAGAATCGTCGGCATCGAGGAAGTGGCCTCATCCATCCAAGACGCCCGAGCGAACGCAGCCCGAAATGGGGTCCAGGCCAGCTACTTTACCGCAAAAGTCGAGGACGCCCTTGAGGAGATCGAGAGTGGTGATGGCGTGGTTCTGGTGGTCGACCCTCCTCGGGTTGGACTGCACCCAAAAGTTGCGAAGAAGCTGGCGAAGACACGAGCAGATGTGCTGGTCTATGTGGCGTGCAACCCGGCCTCACTCGGTCGAGACGCGGCGCTCATGGCCGACGGCTGGAAGATGACCGACCTGTGGACCGTCGACCTGTTCCCCCAGACGGGCCACGTCGAGGCGGTGGCGCGGTTTGAGCGCATCTGATGGCCCGACCGGTGCTGGTTACGGGTTTCGGCGCCTTTCCTGGTGTCACTGACAATCCCACGGCTGTGCTGGCTCGTGCCGCGCATGGTGCGGTGGTTGCTGGTCATCCCGTGGTGTCCGAGGTGCTGCCGGTGACTTGGCGCGGGGGTCCCGAACAGGCCATAACCCTGGCGCAACAATACAATGCCGTGCTGGTCTTGGGCTTGGGCGTGGCGGTGAAACGCACGCAGGTGTGCGTCGAGACGGTATCCTACCAACAGGACTGGTCGCGCTTAGATGCCGCTGGCGCGCTGCCGCCCACCTGTGAAGGACCGCTCGTCGTTCCCGCTACCCTCGACTGTGAGCGCCTCGCACGGGCTTTAAACGCCGAGCTCTCCACCGACCCTGGTCGGTACGTGTGCAACGCCTGGCTTTACCAAGTCACCCAAGAATTGGACTGTCCGGTTGGCTTTGTCCATGTGCCTTTAGGCGGATTCGAAGTCTCCTTGCTTTTTCGTGGCATCGAGGCGCTGCTGCTGAAGTAAGGTTTTCGGGTTAGGACGATGTACCTTCGCTGGAGAGTTCCGCTATTCGACGCTTCATTTTCACCGTATTACTCGTCGGTTGCGGCGGCGGCCCTCTGCTGGAGTGTGTCGAAGGCTACGAGCGCTCCGACAACGGCTATGACTGTCTGAACATCCCTGTCACCCAGACGCAGACCACCAGCACGTCCGATACTGCCGATACCGCGCACACTTCGGACACCGGTACCCCCGATACTGGTGCGTCAACCGGCACGGCGGCAGCTACAGCGTCGACGAAGGGTCGCTAGTCATGGCTACCGACGTCGCTGCCCAGCTTCACGCCATCAACTTGGCGTTTTTCGGGAAAGTTCCCTTCAATGTTGCCTTGGGAATCAAGGTCATCGATCTGCGCGACAGCGGCTGTAAGATGAAGCTTCCGTATCGGGCAGACCTCGTCGGAAACCCCGTCACCGGAGCCATTCACGGCGGCGTCATCACTACGCTCATGGACACCTGCTGCGGCGGTGCGGTGTTCATGTCTCTGGACAAGCCCCAGGGCATCGCCACCCTCGACCTGCGAATCGACTATCTGCGTTCGGCACGTGGAGAGAACGCCATCTTCGCCGAAGCCACCGTCCTACGAACCACCCGTGACGTCTCCTTCGTGAAGTGTGTCGCTTACGAAGACGATCCGGATGACCCACTCGCCGTGGGCTCGGGCGCGTTCATGATTGGCACCGCAATGCCGGGTAAACCATGACGGTCCTCGACGAAATCCTCAAGGCCCGCGCCGCCCGAGACATCGACGGGGTTTTAGCGCTGGTTCCCTACGCGCAGTTCTTGGGTGTGAGGCTGCAAGAAGATGGCGACTACTTACTGTCTACCTTGCCCTTCGCGCCGCATTTGGTTGGCAATCCGATGGTTCCCGCCCTCCACGGGGGTGTCATGGGTTCGCTGCTGGAGTTCAGCGCCATTCTGCAGGTGCTTTGGGCCTACGAAGTGACCACGGTGCCCAAGACCATCAATATTACAGTAGACTATCTGAGGCCCGCCAAGCTCGAGACGACTTACGCGAGGGCCACGGTCACCAAGCAAGGGCGTCGAGTTGTGAATGTCGCGGTTCAGGCCTATCAAACGAACATCGACCGGTGGGTGGC
>JAACDH010000557.1 GCA_009936995.1 Rhodobacterales bacterium | reverse complement strand
CCCCGGTGCAAGACGTCTCCGGTCAGAATGACGTCGACTTGGGCGCTGGAGCAGTAGAAAATCCCTTGCCGGAAGTCAGCGTGGACGTTTCGGTCGACGTACCAGAAGTGCGCGCTCGTCCTGTCGCCGGTTTCGATTCAGTAGCCGACGCCGCACAGGGACAGAGGAATTTAGAAGACGCGAAGAAGATGTTGCCGGTGTCTGTTCGCAAGGTCGAAGACTCCAATCTAGACGACCCAACGCTTGTGGCCTCTACGTTGGACGACGGTTCCGACAAGATTGACGAGCGTGCGGATGTCGTTCAGGCCGAAAGCGACGACAGCGACCTCCCGGAAGACGACGCAGTGGCCGACGAGTTTGTCCAGGTGGTTCACCTCGATGACGCGGGAGAAATCCCTGGTGAAGCGGAATACGAGTCCTCGCAGAACCAGGCGGCGCCGGCTTCGCAGCGGGAACAGATTCTCACGCCACTTCAAGGGGACCGCCAACAGCGGGACGGCCTGGTGGCGGTTGAGGGAGCTACCTGGGAACCCGAATTCCAATTGCCGAAAGACAAGCGGGAGAACCGACAGACCAACGCAGAAGACCTACAGCAGCGACGAACCCTCGACTCAAGCTGGGCCTCCATGAACGACGAAGCGTCACCGACAGCGTCCGAGTCCCTCGACCCGTCAGAGCGCGCGCGGAACGTCCAGGACGACGAGCGGTCCGTTACAACCACAGCGGATGGGGAAATTGGCCACTCGGCGGACGCCGGCCAAGCCGCACAGGCTGTCTCGGTCGCCGCTCCCGCGCTGGGGGCTCTGACGAAGCAAGGGGCTCGAACGGCCGTGAATGCGTATGATAGAGAGGCACTAGAGGGCGCTGAGGCCTCGGTTGGCGTGGTGTCCGTTTCCGCGTCGCGAGCGCCTGCAGAGGCGCGATTTGGTCCACAGGGCGCCACCCAAACACCGACGAGCGCGGCGGGACAAGGCCGGGAGTGGTGGAACCCCATTGCGCGTCGGGTGATCATCTCGAAACCGTTGTTAGCGGGCGAAGACGGGCGGGAGGCGACACCAGAGCAAGTCAACGCGCAGGACGCGCGGGTAGAGAACAAGCGGCAGGACGAGGTGGTCGAAGTGGACCGTCCGATTGAGTGGGTCTTGGGGCCATCGAGTACCGACGAGGAGTCGACCATAGCGAAGGCGCCGCCGGTACAGGTCCCGCTCCCTGTCGAGCTGCCGGACGACCCCAGCGACGATGATTCCAACGACGAGGGTGTGGCCATGTTGGAGCCCACGGAGAAGGCGATTCGACTGGGGGAAGAGGCGACCCTCCCGGAGCAGAAACAAGTGGTCTTCGAGGCCGAGGAGGAAGGTCCAACGAAGGTGAACGCGGTGCAGACCGAGCGGGGTGAGTACACCCAGGCGGTCGACGCCCAGATCAACGAACGCTGGAATATACTGGAGCTTCCACCGAGCGAGCGCGGCCAGTTGTTCCAGGGCTTCGTGACCGTCTCGTTCACCATCGAGGCCAACGGAAGGCTGTCGGATGTCCAGGTCATCCGGGCCAGCGGAAACGCCTGGCTCGACGCATTGGCAAAGCAGGCGCTGTCTGAAAAGGTCCAACGAATTCCGAAGTCGTTAGGAACGACCCAGCTAAAGCGCGAAATTACCTTTCGCTACCGCGATCCATAGTGGCGAGCCAGGGAACCAACCAACCCAGTCGGTTGGTTCCGCCGCGGTGAGACCTCTGTCAAGTATCTCGAGACGCGGTAGGGACCTGGGTGTCTAGCCAATCGAGCGCTTGGGTGTGGAGTCCGGGTGCCTGGCGGAGCTGAATCGGACCGAGTGGGCCCGCCGCTGGATTGAACCGGGAGATGGCTTCGGGGAGTGAGGCGTCGGAGAGACCCAGCCAAGGGAGCAGCGCGCGCCAGACCTGTTCGGCCGTCCAGCCCGCGTCACGGAGAGCGCAGATGCCAATACCCCCCTCAGATTTAGAGATTTTGCGTCCAGCTGCGTCGAGGATGAGTGGTGTGTGTGTCCAAGTGGGCGGCGTTGCGTCGAAGGCCTGCCAGATTTGCACTTGGGCACCGGTGAACTCAAGCAGGTCGGCGCCGCGGACCACTTCGGTGACACCGTCGGCGATGTCGTCTGCGACGACGGCGAGGTTGTAGGCAAATACACCATCCCTTCGCCGCAGCGTGGGGTCGGGTTGTTTACTGGGGATTTGATACTGCGGACCAAACCGTCGGTCGGTGAACCTTGTTTCTCCGGCGCTCAAGCGAAACCGGATGGCCCCTTCGCCCTGTTGTGTTTGTGGACATGTGCATCGGCCTTGGACGGCCTTGAGCATCTTGCGAGTGCAGTTGCACGCGTAGGTGTGAGGTGCCAGGGCCTTTAGCCAAGGCTGGTAATCACGCTGGGACTGCTGGGGCGTCTCGCGGTCCCAGTGGAGGCCGAGCCAGTCCAAATCACGGCGTTGGCCATCCGCGATAGACTGTCTGGCTCGTCCCTCGTCGACATCTTCAATCCGGAGCAACATTGTTCCTCCCTGCTGACGAACGGAGAGCCAAGCAGCGGCAAATGCAATGGCGTTGCCCACGTGCAGATGCCCGCTCGGTGTGGGCGCGAGGCGTCCGGTAGCCAAGATAAGATCAGTACTCAAAGCCCCACTCGCCGCCAAAGACAAACACCCGTCCGCCGATGGGGAATCCGGCTTGGCCTACAGGGAAGCCCGCCCGCGGCACGTCGGTTTGCCGGTCGAGGAAGGCGGTTTTTAGTATATGAGACTGGAAGAAGAGGTCCAAATGGACTGCGCCATCGACCAGGCTAAGCGGGTCCCAGGTCTCGACACCTGCGCCAAGCGTGAAGAAGCTACGTCCAGAATCGAGAAGCATCGTGTCGGCGCGCTGACTGATCAGCGGGCTGGGCTCGACGCCGAAGCCGCCCCGGACGACAAGGCGAACGTACTGGAATTTACTGTCCACCTCCCATTCGGGTAGCTGGAGCTCGGTACCCATTCGGTAGCTCCAGACCGGGCGAAGAATGACTTCGAGCGGGTTGCCGTCTCGAATGACGTCGCTGAGGTCGATGAGCGGCGAGGTGAGGGTGGCGTCCGTGAGTTGGGCCACATTCAGCTGCATGCGCGACCAATCGGACCACTTGAGGTCAGCGTACAGAGTGAGGGTGTCGGCGCGTCGGTACGCTAGGCCCAGGGTGATTTTCCGAGGTACGTAGTGATCGAAGAGCTGAACCTGTGCGTCGGCGATGAGCGAGGTGATGTACGGGTCGAGGCTGCCGAGCTCGTCCACGTTGACGTTGGCTTGGATGTCCATTCCCAGGGTTATGGGCAGGCCCACTTCGCCGTGGTAGGCCGCCGCCAAAATAAACCCATTGAGGGGTTTGATGAGCGTACCTACATCCCACTGAAAGCCGAAGGTTGGCGCTGGCACGGGCACCATCCGCATGTCGATTTCGTGGATATCCATGACCACTTCGGTGACCAGTGGGTCGAGGTTGGTGGCCGTGCTGGCCTGGGCGCCACTGACGCTGACGTCTGCGGTGAGGGTCACGTCGAGGTGGGCCGCGGCAAGGATGTCGACCCCCACACCAATGGCAAAGCCGGGAAGCACTTCTCCGCCAACGCCAGCGGCGATGGTGAATCGCTGGAGTCGATTCTCCCACATGATGTAGGTGGGCAGTGAGGGGTCGAAGGTCTTGAAGCGGACCAGGTTTGCCATGGGCACGTGGGCGGTGAAGCCGATGCCAAACTTGCCGCCGATCTGCCGGCCGAGGTGAATCTGGCTGGCGGAGACGGTCTCGTCGTTGGGTGGGTAAACCAAGGGAGCGTCGCGCTGGTCGACGGAGCCATCTCGGTTGGTGTCCCACCACAGGGCTGGAAGCTGCTGGAAGGCAGGGATGGCCGTTTGGGTGCCGATGCCCGCCACAGGACGCCGAATTTGTCCCAAACCCGCGGGGTTGACAAGGGCCGAGGTTCCATCGTCTACCAGGGCGATGCCGCCCCCACCGGCACCTTGAAAGCGACCGCCAATGCCAAACGTCTCGGGGCCGCTCGCGCAGCAGAGGGGGGGGAACGTAAGGCCGATGGTGAAAAGAAGTAGCCTCATGGTGAGATCAACTGTAGCCAATCTCGGGGTTTGGTACGAGTGCACTTCGTTTTAGGCGTTTAATGACTTCTTCGGCGGTGACGTTGGGCAACGCTTCGGCCAGGCAAGCGGCCGTGCCAGAGAGGTAGGCCGTAGCCATACCCGAGCCGCGGTACCGACCCGTTTCGCCTTTTCTGGTGAGCCCATAGCCGTGGGTGAGCAACTTGCCCGACAACACGCCCCACTCCTTGCGGGAGAACCGCTTGGGGTTGAAGTAGAAGAACTTGTCGAGGGGGCAGTCGGGGTGGGCCGCGACCCCGAGAGTCTCGGGGAGGTCGGCGGGGTAGGCGCGCTCGCCCTTTGGGTGGGCAGCGGCCAGAACCACAGAGCCCGCGTCCACTGCGTTGGCACAGCAGTCCCGCAGCAGCAGCGCTTTGCCCATATTGGGCGTGCCGAGGGAGAGGTTGACGATGGCGCACCCAGCGCGGGCGCTGGTCTCGATACCCGCGGCCATAAGCTCTGCAGAGGTTCGCAGTCGCTCGCCCATGATCTTGACGGCGACCAACGTGGCGTCTGGGGCCAGGCGGTGAATCGCCGCAGCGATCTCGGTGCCGTGACCATTTTGATCGGCGAAATCGGGTGCCAATAGGGCGTGTCCGGTGGCGCCGAGTTGAATAGACCAGCCCTCCATCTTCACGCCACGGAGTCGAGGGTCATTGATGTCAATACCGGAATCAATGATGGCGATGCGAACGCCCTTCCCGGTGTATTCCTTGCCCATGTAGCGCATCGCGCGTGCCCTTCCTGGTGAATGAGTAGCCAATGTAGAGCGGAAGCACCGTCACGGGCAAGCCCAGTTTCTGTCAGTGGGCGAAGGTCACGCCAAAGAGGGGGTAGACGCTGGCGCCACGAGGCACGCACAATGTCGCCTAAGACCGAGTTGTCGGATACGCCATCAACTGGGAGGTGTGCTACGGGTTCGTCTGTTTTAGAACCGGTCGACGCGGCCGGACATGCGCTATCGGCCGTACATCGGGTGGCAGAGGACCTACGGGGGTTGTCTGCCTTGGGGCATCGCACGGCAGGTTCCGAAGGCGAACGCGAGATGCTCCACCAGGTAAAGAACCGGCTAAGTACGCTAGAAAATGGCCAGGAAAAAGGCCGAGTCGAGGGCTTCGTTGCCTTCACGTCGCCGGCCTTGGTGGTGGGAGCGCACGCGGCGTTGCTGTTGCTCGCGGGTGTGCTGGGCTGGGTGCAGCCGATGCTTGGCGCCGTGCTGTGTGGGGTGGTCACCACCAGCCTAATTTTCGAGGTCACTGGAAAGCGATCGTGGATCCGCTGGGTGCTGCCAAAGTCTGCGAGCTACAATTTAGTCGCCCAGGTTCGGGCCCAAAATCCTCTGGGGTCGGTGGTCATCGCTGCACCGCTCGATTCTCCGCGATGGCGGCCAGATCGCCCCACCTGGCTGAAGCGGCCGCTGCGCGCGGTGGTCACCGCTGCGCTCCTGGTCACCGGCTTGTTGATGCTCAAGGCCCTCGCAGAACCTTGGGGGCGGCCCACCATCAGCCTCTACGTGGCAGCGCTCGTGGTTTTGGCAGCCACCGTTCTGCTTACAGGGGTTGCTCAGCGCCGGGTGGCCGGCATTCGCGAAGATGCCAGTGCACCGGTGGCGCTGCTCGAGCTGCTCCGACGACTCGAGGTGAACCCACCTAAAGATCTCGACGTGTGGGTGGTCTTCACCGGCTGTGCCCACGCCTATCAGAACGGAATGGGCGCATTCTTGGCCATGCAACGCCAACGATTGGTGCACCCCCTGTTGGTGATCGCCCTCGACGAGCCGGGACGTGCTCCGTTGGGGGCTGTGGTCTCTGAGGGGCCACTGTTCCCGCTGGCGCATCGCCCTACGGGTCCCGCGTTGGTGGAGCGGCTCCGATGGGCGGGAGCAGAGATCCCCGAACTCGACCACGAGAGCGTCACCGACGCCCGGGCGGCAACACTGTGGGGGTACCGCGCGTTGGCTCTGGTGGGGGGTGGACGAGAAGAGAGCACGTCCGAGAGTACGCTCGAGGCCGTCGACGTGGTCGAAGACCTTGTGCGTATGTACAGAGCAGACCTCGCCAGTGTGCCTCGAACACGCACAGAGCCCGCGTCGTGACCCCGACCGCGCTGGCGTTGTTGGGTTGGTCGTCTTCCGCGCTGGCGGGTGACTTGGTGGGGCGGGTGGTGGACGAGAACGGCGAACCTGCTGCCAACGTCTTGGTGTTGTCCTACGATCAACGGCTGTCGTACGGCAGCAGCACGACCAACGCGGCGGGGCAGTTCGCGCTTCGGGGGCTACCAAGAAATCCTTACCGGTTGAGGCTTCTTCCACCCGCTGGCCTTAACGTTGTGGAACGCTACTATCCCAACGGGGGATTTCTTTGCGACGCTGAAGTGACGGTCCTAAAGCGCAGTAACGAAGTTGACTTAGGCGACGTAGTGCTGCCATTTGGTGGGGTGGCCCAAGGCCGTCTGCTGGACGCCAATAGTCAACCCATTGTCAGTGCCGAGGTCATCGCGCGTCCGACTGGCCCTATCAGCGGTGTGTTGAATCGCAGCGGTACCACGGGTGAAGACGGTTGGTTCGAGGTTGTGGGTATTCCGTTGGTGCTGGACGGCACGGCCTGGCGAATTGAAATCGAGGACACCAACATGCCCCATCAGTTTTTGGGCAGGGTCTACGAGGAGGAACTGGGAGAGATTTGGGAGATTGCGCCAGACGTAACCGCGCAGCTGGGCGAGCACGTGCTTTTGGAGGGTGGCTCGTTTTCGGGAACGGTCGTCGGTCTGGCTGCGGGAACCGAAGCGACGGTGTACGCCTACACGATTGGGCGGGTGCAGTCCACGGTGACGGTAGGTGGTGCCTGGGAGATCGCTGGACTTACCCCTGGGGAGGCCACGCTATGGGCCGAGGCCGAGGGGCGCGCCAACACCTGGTACGGAGACGCGGACCGGCCGACGCTAGGGCCTACGGTCGAAGACGATGTCCGGGTCGACGGCATCGAGCTGGCCCTGTTGGCGGAGGCGCATTTGGTTGGACGGCTGAACGTAGACAACGCAGACGGCATGTCGGTCGCGGCCGTCAACGACGATGGCACCGTGTCGGTGACGGCCACAGTCAACGATGACGGTACCTTCGACGTAGGGCGTCTCGCAGGCGGAGACTACTCCCTGCAGATTTACCCTCGCGACGACCAAGACCTCCTTGAGGGAAGCCTCCTCGACGAGCACGACATTCCCAGGTTGTTCTCGGTGCCGGCTGGGGGCACTGGAGACGCCGGAGTTATCGAAGTGCCGGTTGGCGCTCGAATTCAGGGTGTGGTGCGCGATCGCTATACGCAGAAACCCGTGTACGGCGCTTGGGTGTATATTCAAGACGTGGGCGCCGATATTACGCGTTTGGTTGTCGCCGAAAGCGACGGTTCATACGAACTGGGCGGCTTGGCGGTGGGGACCTACAAGGTGTGGTCAGAGTACCAACACTACTGCGACGATGATGTGGATTGGGTGGTTCGATACTACCCAGATCAGGTCAACCCCGCGTTGGGAGGCTCCATAGCGCTGGCTCCTGGGCAAGTGCTCGAGTGGAACGTGGGCATGGCTCCGGACGCCGATCACGACGCTATGGACGACGAATGGGAGATCTTGTATCGGCTAGACCCCCGGGTGGATGACAGCGCTGAAGATCCCGACGATGACGGATTCACCAACTTGGAAGAGTATCTTTTTGATACCGATCCAACTTCGCAAGCGGGCGCCGGTTGTGGTTGCCAAGGGCAGGGGGCTGCGTGGATTCTTCTGGCGCTGCCATTGGGTTTATTCCGCAGAAACGTTGTCAATACGGTGTCACCTGCGACATACTCCTCGAAGACCAAGAATACTTCCAGCTAGAGGATAGACAATGAATCGCATATTCGGAAAGAGTGTTGTTGTACTAGGTGTCCTAGGGATCATGACCATGGGCT
>JAACDH010000556.1 GCA_009936995.1 Rhodobacterales bacterium | reverse complement strand
TTCGGTACTCGCCAATCTCGACGGACACCACCACGCCGCCTTCTTCTGATTCGGTGGCGGCGCGCTCGCCCACGTGAAACACCGCTGACGGAGCCTCGGTTTCGATGGCCTGGAGCACCGAGACGTACATCTTTTGCCAATCTAGACGACTTGCGTCGACGTACTTTTCGTCAACCTGGTAGACGGTTTGCTCGAGAATCACCAAGCCAGACAGGTCGTAGCTGTGAAATTCCTCGGTACCGAAACTGAACTCCGGAACGGCAGGGCCCGGCATCTGGCCGATAGCCAGTTGACCCACAGCCAAACCGCTCACGGCTCCTGCGACTCCTAGCACAGCGATGGCACGCACCCAGGCCTCCATATTCGCGAAGCCTCCCCGCCGCGCTCGTCGAGAGCCGCATGACTCTCTGCAAGAGCGTAGGCCCCAAGGGGCCCACCGTCAACTGCTCAGACCCTTGAACAGCGTTTCCGCTAATTCAGGGCCAAACTTGACCATTCTTTACGGCTTCCCGGGACTATTCTGGATCTTTCCGGGGTTTTGCGCTAAACTTGGCCCTACAGACCGCCATCTCCCGGCAAACGCTCCCCACGATTCGAGGCCTAAAACCTCAATCTTCCTCCGCCAGCCGCTCCCACGAGCATCCAGCTCCCACGGTCTGCTCTCCCCTCATCGCCCCCCGCACACGCCATGCCGCTTTCACTGCCTTGCCCTCGCTGTGCCACCAAGGTCCCCTTGGTGGAGCCTCTGCCGCTCCCAGGCCACGAGGTGCGCTGTATTTCCTGCGGTTCGGGCCTCGCGGTTAGCTACCCCACGGGCGTGATCGACCAGCTCCGAAAGCGTGGAAAACGCTTCGCCGACGACAAACCCGTCAAAGTACTGCCAGTGCCACGGCCCGAGGCGCCACGGGCATCGCTGCCCGCGCCTCCAGCCTCTCCAACGGTTCCACTCTCCCAAAGCATGGTTCCACAGGTTAGTTCCCTAGACGCCGGCCTGGCGACCCACGCCAACACCCAGGTCGATCGCACCACCGTCGACGCCACCGAACTCGGCCAGGCCGATGTTGTTCACGACAGCGACCGAACGGTCGCCGGCCTCCGCTCTCCATACGGAGCGCTTCCCAACAATATTCCCGAACCTGAGGGCGGACTTGCGGTCAATCCATTCCCAACCGCGGCGACTGAGGCCTACAATGACATGGAACACTCCCTCGACGAGAGCGACGGTGGGATACTCGATTTGACCGTCAACCTCGCAGAGTACGCAAAGGATCCCGTGGCCAAAAAATCAAAGCAAGGCAAGGTAAAAAGCTCCTTTCAATACCTCGTGGGCACGGGCCTGACCGCCATCGTGGTGGCGGGCGTCTTGGGTCTAGGCATTGTGGGAGGCGTCTTCAGGTACTACGGTCAAGATCTGCCCACCATCGAGGCCCTACGCGCATATGAGCCGCCCACAGTCACCGTGGTGACCGACGCCAACGGAGAGATCCTGGGCGAGATATTCGAACAACGCCGCTATGTGCTGCCCGTCGAAGAGATCCCCGACCACGTAAAGAACGCCTTCCTCGCAGCCGAAGACGCCAGCTTCTACGAGCACGGTGGCGTAGATTTCTTAGGCATCCTCCGCGCAATAGGTCGAAACGCCGCCAAGGGCCGCATGGCACAGGGCGCGTCCACGATCACCCAACAGGTGGCCCGAAATTTCCTGCTCACTCGCGACAAGAAAATCGAGCGGAAGATCAAGGAAGCCATCCTGTCGTGGCGCATCGAAGATGCTTACACCAAAGACCACATCCTCTACCTGTATCTCAACGAGATCTTCCTGGGCTCGCAGGCCTACGGCGTCGAAGCCGCCAGCCGTGCGTACTACGGAAAGTCGGTCCGCGACATCAGCGTCGCCGAAGCGGCCATTCTCGCAGGACTGCCCCAGCGGCCGTCCGACTACAGCCCCCATCGCCACTTCGAGAAGGCCCGCGCTCGTCAGGAGTACGTGATCGGCCAGATGGTCGCCAAGAACTACCTCACCGAGGCCGAAGGTAAGGCAGCGCTCGCCGAAGAGATCGTGATCAACCCGCGCCGCAACGCCTTCCTCGAGCAGGCCCCGCACTTCACCGAGCATGTGCGCAGGTACCTTGTGGACAAGTACGGCGAAGAGCTCGTGCTCAATCAGGGGCTTCAGGTCAAGACCACCTGTGATCTCGACCTGCAGCGACTCGCACAAGCGTCCGTGATTAGCGGCGTACACGACGTCGACCAACGGATGGGCTTTCGCCGCGACGCCATCACCCACGTGGCAGCCGACAAAATACAGGCCAAACGCGATGAAGTCGAAGCCAAGCTGAAGAAGGACTGGGCCTACAACCAAGATCCTGCCGGCCGCATCGCCGAGCCCGACAAGTCCATCGTCGAGACCGGTAAAGTGTACAGCGCCGTCATCCTCGAGGTGAACAAGAAGTGGGCCCGGATCGCCATCGGTAGCCACGAAGGCATCGTACCTATGGCCTGGTCCAAGTGGGTCTACGACCCCAACCCCAAACGCTCCTGGCGCTACCGCGACGCCACCGACCTCACCGAAAAAATCGACACCGATGGCGACAAGCGCGCCGACGCACCCATCCTCCAAAAGGGCGACGTGGTGCTGGTGAAGATCGAATCGATGTCCACCGAAGACACCGAAGTCGCCAAGGCGTTTAAGGGCACGCCAGGCGCGTCCGACGACCAACTCGCCGTCCGCCTCTGGCAAGATCCCGAGGTCGAATCAGCCCTGTTGTCCATGGACGCACAAACCGGCGCCATTCGGGCCATGGTAGGCGGCGCCGACTTCACGAAATCGCAGTTCAACCGCGCCACTCAGAGCCGACGTCAGGTGGGCTCCACCTTCAAGCCCATCGTATACGCGGCCGCCATCGAGTCCAAGCGAGTCACCACCGCCAGCATGGTCGCCGACGCCCCCCTAGCCTTCGCCACCTCCGAGGAGTTTGTCTGGAAGCCCGCCAACTACGGAAACGACTACTTGGGCAACATCACCCTGCGTAAAGCGCTGGCGATGTCCAGAAACACCTGTACCATTCGCGTTCTGGAGTCCATCGACCCCGGCATGAGTGACGACGTCGTCTACAACTTTGCCCGGCGCCTGGGCATTGGCGGCACGCCGCTGCTGGCGTTGGAAGAGAGCCACGTCAACACACCCGAGAACGATCTGCTCTGCCCGTGGACGAAAGAGACGGAAGACTCAACGATCTGCATGGATCGATACCCCGCGAAGGACCCAAACATCAGCAACACGCGCCATCGTAAAGAGATGTCGCCCGACGACAACTACCAGTGCCGCGCCTGTGACATGTCTATGGGACTGGGATCCGCCAGCCTCACCATGGAAGAGCTGGTGCGCGCGTACGGGGCCTTCGCAAGCGGTGGTATGCTAGTTGAACCCTATTATATCGAGGAGGTTCGCGACCGACATGGCAACGTGCTCGAGACCCACGACCCAATTGCGGCTACAAAAATAATGGAGCCAGAGGTCGCAACGATTGCGACTTGGCTGCTCCAAGGCGTTGTACAGGGTGGTACCGGTTTCCAGGCCGGCCACCAGTTAGGGCTCAACGCCCTCGCTGGCAAGACGGGCACCACCAACGATGAGAAAGACGCATGGTTCATTGGATTCACCCAAGACGTGATCACCGCAGTGTGGGTGGGCTTCGACCAACCGCGCAGCTTAGGCATGTCTTCAACAGGCGGACGGACGGCGCTGCCCATCTGGATCGATTACATGCGCGTGGCGGCTCCCAAAGGCAAGGACCGTCCGTTCCCAATTCGCGGAGAAGTTGAGTGGGCCCACATCGACGAAGCAACCGGCCGTCGCGTAAGCGGCGGTGGACGTGCCTATCCCTTCATCCGGGAGACGGCGCCGGAGTCCACGGGATACCAGGCAGGTCAGGTCTCCATGGAAGACCTTACGACAGAGCTATGAAGAACTTCACAAGCCTACTATTGGCGGTTTCACTCATTGGCTGCGGCGGTGGCGTGGTCGAGGGTTTCGAGCAGTGCGCCATCGACGCTATGCCTGTCCCTGCCACAGGTACACCTGGCGACACCATCGTCCTAAAAGGCGGCCCATTCGGCGAATCTTGGGACAACCTGGTGCAGATCGACGGGGCCCCCGCTCAAGTGCAGAGCACCGAACAAACCGAGCGTCTAGACTCCGAAGGTGTAGTGATCGAAGCCAACGCCTGTGATCGCTGCGACAACTGCCGTGAACGAGAGGCTGGGCACTGCAACCGCTGCGAGGCTGCTTGTCTCAACTGCGTCGACACCCTCACCTTTACCGTGCCTGACACCGCTCCTGGCGCGCACAGCCTTCAGGTCGTCAACCGCTGGGGCGGCTCCGACTTCGTCGCCTTCGAAGTTCAAGGACTTGCAACCACAACCAGCGGCGACACCGGACTGAGCACCACCGGTCTCAACAGCTCATCCACGGGTGACACAGGGGTCACTGCGACTGGATTGACATCCACTGGCGTGATCCTGGGCACCGCAGACACCGCCATAAGCACCACGAGTACTGGGGGCGGCACCGCCAACACGGCCGACACTTCCACATTCGACACCGCCGATACTCAGCTTCCAGACACGGGTAACACCCCCCCTTGACCTGCTTGGGCCTGTGTTCTTCCGGCACATCGGTTAACAAGCCCAACCTCACCGCCCACATAACGGATGTTCAGTGCTTGAATCACGGCCCTACCTGGGGTAATTAAAGCACCGCTCGCTGCCGGTTTCCGGTCCCGAGTCTTCCGGTATGGAGTTCCTGATGCGTCGTCTCGCAATCGCAACCTTCGGTCTTCTTCTCGCAGTCCCCGCTCAAGCAGGTGGCGTAGGCGTTCTCATGACGGGCGGAATGCACTCCGAGAGAGTGTGGTTTCACTCCGATCATGCCATCCCCGAGGGCGGCGGCGATGCCGTTCTGATCGACAGTCCCAAAGACTACGAACGGTACGAAAACACGCAGACCCTGCCCAACGTGGGCGGCGGAATAGAGCTGATCCTCGGCGACCGTGACGACCGTTTCCTGGGCGCCTTTCGCATCTACGCGCTGCAAGATGGTCCGCAGTCCGAGCCCTCGTCCGAAGTACTGAAGGACGAGTACATCGTCAGCAACATCCGCGACACGCCCCGCACTACCGGTCTGGGCACGGTCGGCCTCACCTGGGGATTTCTCGACCTCGGCGATTCCATGCGACTCGGTGTGTCCACCCACATCGGCTCTGGCTTCCTGACCACCGACCACCTCGAGTACTTCGCGCTCGACGCTGGCCCCACATACACATGGCGCGCCAGCCGCAACGTGATGTTGGTCGGCGACATCACTTGGCAAATGCGCCACCACAAGATCGCCAGCCACAGCATCAACGCGTTCGTGACTGCCCGATACATGTTCGACTAATCATCAGCGATTCCTACGTTAGAGTGGCAACATGAAAAGGCTGCTCGCGCTATCGCTGGTTGGACTGACCCTGGTTGGATGTGGATATGCATCCGACCGCACCTCGTGGAGAGATCAGCTCGTCGCGGACTCACCATGTTTCGAGGTGAATCTGCTCGATGGGCTCGACGACTCATCCACCGCAGAGCTGCGGAACCTCTACGACTGCGTCAACCACCACGGCCATGTGGTCGCTCTCGAACCCTCAATGGTCTCGCTCGAGCAATCCGTCAGCAGATCGGGCCTTCCCGCCGGCGTCGAGGTAGCCACTGCCCTCAACGCTATGGCCGACCTCGACGTCGACCCCTTGGCCCTCGCTGGGGTGTTGCTGGACGCCATGCGGGCACCCGATCGCCCCGTCGACGAGCTCTTGAACATCGGCCTAGAGCTGATCACCGGGCAGCGAGCCGATCGCGTCCGCAGTGGAGAGCTATCTACCAGCAACCTTGAGTCGTCGGTGCTCATCCCCCTAGCGTCCGTGGCACCCATCGCAGCCGGCGCGCTCCTCGATGGCGACCTTGCTGCGGCCGAGTGGGCGGGCTCCGTCATCGTCCACCCCGACACTGTTCGCTGGATCCGTACCGGAAGCGCCTACCTCGAGAGCGATCTTCCCGCCGTGTCCGAGCCACTCACCACCGCGCTGCCCAACCTAGGGCAGGCCCTGCTCGCCTCCCAAAGCCCCGCCAACGATCGCTGGCCAGGTGCATCAGGCAATAGCCTCAAAGACCTCCTCCGCATCTATTTGGTTCAAGACGACCCCGTCCTCCAAGACATCTCCGCGGACGCCGCCATCTTGCTGAGCGACTCGGTTTTTCGCGTCGCCCTAGAAGCCGAGTTGGTCCGACTCCACAACAATCGCTCGCTCCAAGACCTTGGTCCCGATTTGGCCTGGCTCTCAAACGTCGACCTGCGCGGCGACGGCCTGCCACCGGGCGAGCCCTCCGCCTTACATCGATTCCTACGGCTATTATCCAACACGAACGAGACCATGGACTGCAGTCTCTGGATTGTGCCCATCCCGTTCACGAACATCAACTTGGCGGTCGAAGTACTCGAATTCATTGCTGATATGGATCCAGGGGCCGTCCAGACCACCGCGAGCGTCATCTCAATCCTCACCGACAACTTCTTCTCGGAGTTTCTCCTCGATCAGGTGGCGGGCTCTGGCATCTGTGACACGCTAACCAATGAGGTCATGGACGATCTCATCGCCGTCGACGTCCTCACCGAGCCCGAAGCCAACAACCTACTCACCGCCATCGTGGGTCTGCTGCAGGTGTCGAAGAACAACGGTACGAACCACATCCCCGATGTCGCCAACCTGCTCCAAGCGGCGCACCAGGGTGGCGGCACCGAGCCCCTTGAAGAACTCGCCCGCGACCTAGGCAACGAAGACTTCCTCTCGGACCTGGTCGACGTGGTCCCCATACTCGCCGATCCGTCGGGCCACGGCATCACCCTCGAAGGCGACGAACCCGTCGATCTCGCAGAAGCCATCGGCCTTATCGCCTGGGCCGTCGAGATCGACGACACAAGCGGCAACACCGGTCTCCAAGAGCTGCGCCCGCTGTTGGTCCCCATTCTCACCGAAGACGGCACCTGGGAGGCCCTCGACCGCGCTGGGAGCCTGCTACGAGATGAACAGAGTCAGACGGCGCATGCGCTCGAGCTGCTGCCTCCCCTGCTCGCGCTCGACCCCCAGCTTACGCTCCTCCAAGACTTGGGCCCTCTCTTGGGCGAACGCTCGGTATCGATGCCGCTGCTTCGGGCCATCGAGAGTCCGGGCGTCGTCGAAAAACTACTCGCCGCCACCCCAAATCAAGACGGCCAACAGACGGTCCCACTGGCGTTCATCAGCGGCCTCATCGCAGACGGCACGCTAGACGAAATCTTAGCGCTGATCGACCTTCTCATCACCGACCTAAGCGACGACGCCTAGAGCGCCACCGACAATAAATCGGCCAGGGAATGGGCCACCAACTTCGCGGTCTCGGTGACCTCATCGTGGGTGAGCTCGGCGTCGGCCAAACCCGCGGCCCGGTTGCTGACCACGGCCACCACGGCGGTGTCCATGTCAATTGCGGCGGCGGCGATCACTTCGGGCACAGTAGACATGCCGACCACATCGGCGCCGAGCGTTCTTAGCATGCGCACCTCTGCCGGGGTTTCGTAGCAAGGACCTGGCATAGCAGCCAAAATGCCGGTGGGCAGAGACAACCCAAGTTGAGATGCGTGCTCGGCCAAAGACTTGCGCATAGCCGGGTTGTAGGCCTGGCCCATGTCGGGGAAACGCTTTCCGTAGGCTGGTCCCTGGAGCGGGTTGGTGTGCTGCATGTTGATGTGGTCGGTGATCAGCACCATAGTGCCTGGATGCAGCCCGCTGGCGATGCCGCCCACCGAACAGGTGAGCAGCAACTTGGACACTCCCCAGGCCTTCATGGCGCGAACGTAGCGAACCACAACGTTCGGATCGTGGCCCTCGTACAGGTGCAGACGACCGCTGATGATCGCGGTCCGAGTATCTCCCAGCATGCCCACCATGACGCGGCCAGCGTGTCCGGGCACAGTGCTGCCGGGAATGCCCAGCTGCTCGAAGTCGGCGCTCACCACATCCGTGAGGCGGTCGCTCACGGGACCGAGGCCCGATCCCAACACGACCGCTGCTGTGGGAGGGGCTCCAAACGTCTGCCGAAGGCGAACTACGACTGCGTTGACCGCTGGCTCCTCGGGGTGCATTACTTTTCTCCATTTCGTTCGGTGGATGATCTCACACCCAGAAAGGTCGAACAAGGCTTGTGATCGGCGACCTCCCTAGATACACCCTGCACCTACGTGAAGGTGTAATGTTCGGTGATACCCCCCTCATCATGGTGCGCGACGAAGACGCCCTAGCCAAAATGATCTCCACTCTATCGAAAGCCAACATCATAGGCATCGATACAGAGAGTGACTCCTTCTACTCTTACCAAGAGAAGGTGTGCCTGATACAGGTCTCCGACAGCCACACGGACTGGGTCATCGACCCGCTCGCTGTCCGCAATCTCTCTGCACTTCGTCCGCTGATGTCTGATCCGAATATCGTCAAGGTGTTGCACGGAAGCGACTACGACGTCGTCTGCCTCAAGCGCGACTTCGATTTCACCATCGTCAATCTGTTCGACACCCTCATCGCGGCACAGCTGCTGGGCATCGAGCGCATCGGTTTAGCCGACCTCATCAAGGGCCACTTCGGCCACGAGATCGAGAAAAAGTATCAGCGCTACGACTGGTCCAAGCGCCCGCTGCTGCCCGAACACATCGAATACGCCCGTGGCGATACCCACTGGTTACTCGCTCTGCGGGAACTGCTTATCCGCAAGCTCAAGCGCGCCAAGCGCATGCGTCACATGAACGAAGAATGCCAAATTCTCGCTCGTAAAGAGTGGCAGGGCCGCACCATCGACCCGAACGGTTTTCTGCGGGTCAAGAAGGCGAACACCCTCGACCCAGATGGGATGCGTGTCCTGCGCCGGGTATGGCAATTTCGAGAAGAGAACGCCAAGGCCCAAAACCGGCCGCCGTTCAAGGTGCTGCCCGATCCGGTCATGCTCATTCTTTCCGCCAAACGCCCCACCAATACCCGCGACTTCGCCCGGGTTTTGCCGGGCAAGCACGGGCTCAAGCGTCGCTACGGTGCCGGCCTCTTAGACGCCATTAACAAAGGTATCAACGACGATATCGACATTCCAAAACCCACCAGTCGCCGCAAGCAAAAGGTCGAGCCCGTGGGTCCCAAAGCTCGTTTGCGCGGAAAGCAAGCCGAGCGCGCCTTCAACATTCTCAAGGAATGGCGCAACCGGAAGGTCAAAGAGGAAAACAACCTCACTGCGTTCACCGTCATGAGCAACGGTGTACTCAAGGCCATCGCCTCTCGTCGCCCCTACAGCCACACAGAGCTGGGCGAGATCCCCGTGGTCCGTCAGTGGCAAGTCCGAGACTTTGGCGACGAGCTGGTCTGTTTGATGGACAAGATCGACCCCAGCTAGCTGCCGTCGGACGCCAAGACCGCTTGAACGTCTGGATACACTTGGTACATGGTGAAGATCTGCCCAAATGCATTTTTCCACTGACGCACGCGCTCGCGGCTGACCTCGAATTCGTCGGCAATGGTCTGGCCTGACTCTCCGGCCTCAAGCGCTGAAAGCAGACGCTTTAGTCGCGTCGCACCGTACCGTTTTACGAAATTTTTCGCGACCCGTTCGCGGCTGCTGGACATGACTCTCCTGACTTCATGTGAAGTGTAGCATCAGTTGTTGACACGTCAATCCATGACAGCTTCCGGTGTTCGGATATCCAACGAAGCAGAGGAGTAAACACCTGTTTTGGCGCATCGCGTCCCAACAGAAGATCGAGGTGGCCATGGCCATGGACTTGAACCGTTGTGCTCGGCGCACCCCACTTGGTGGCGGCAAACCGCGCGGCATCGGGCGGGCAGAGTTTGTCGTCCGAACCACAGATGACCAGCAAAGGCGCTTCTGCATCGACCAGCGCCTCGGACCAGTCCAACACGCCGCCCCGACTGGTGGGCACGCCGGCT
>JAACDH010000555.1 GCA_009936995.1 Rhodobacterales bacterium | reverse complement strand
TATAGGGCACAACCAACGCCGAGAGAGTTCCGATGTTCTTCTGGTTCGCCCTGTCGGCCTTTGCGGGCCCCCACGCGGATTGGGCTGCCGAAATGGCTCAGTTCCCACCTTCGCCACGCCAGTCCTTGGCCGATCCGACGGTCCCCCGTCCTCCGCCTACGCCGGGGCCCGATCGCTTGGTTTACGGCTATCAGGCCTATTGGGACGCCAACCTAGACACGGTGCCCTGGGATGCGCTATCTCACCTCGCCATGTTCAACGCAAACGTCGAGAGTAACGGGACTCTCACCGATACTGATCGCTGGGACGAGGCAGCCTATGCCGTAGCGCTTGGCGCGCCCTACGACGTGAAGATCCACCTCTGCGTGACCAACTTCAGCACCAGCTCCTTGACGTCTTTGCTGGGTGATCCCGACGCCCTCTCCACACTCGAAGATGCACTGGTACAAGCCGTGAACGACACGGGCGCCCATGGCGTAAACATCGACTTCGAGGGCTTGCCCAGCAGCCGTCGCCAAGAGATGGTCGACTTCGTAATCCGACTGGCGTCCAAGGTAGACGAGGTCGCGGTCGCCACCCCGGCGGTAGATTGGTCGGATGCGTGGGACTACGCCGTCCTTTCGCAGCACGCCGACCTGTTCATCATGGGCTACGGCTACCATTGGTCGGGCAGCAGCGAGTCCGGGCCCACCGATCCGCTCTACGCAGGTGACGGCACCGTGTGGTCGTCTCCGTGGTCGCTGTCTTGGACCCTCGACGACTACCTGGCGAAGGGCGCAGACCCAGCCCGGGTCATCGTGGGGCTGCCGCTGTACGGATACGCTTATCAAACGTCTAGTACCGATGTGCCTACTCCCAACCTGGGCAGCAACGGCGCGGTGTTCATGGGGAGCGCGAACCTCGACGCGGCGGTCTGGGGTGCCAAGTACGAGGAAACCAGCGCGTCTCCCTATTTCGACGGAGTTGGCGAACAAGTTTGGTACCCGACTGTAGACTCGGTCGAGGAACGGGTCATCTACGCCGTCGACCATGGAATGGGGATCGGATTTTGGGCGCTCCACTACGACGATGACGATCCGCTCCTCTGGGAGAGGGTCCAAGCGCACACTACGCCGGCGGGCACCACAGATCCCACGGAGTCCACGCCGAGCACCTCTTCTACGCACTCCGACCCGCTCACTACCGTCGACGCCAGGGTAGACCCCGCCGCCGAAGAGGGCTGTGGATGTAGCACTAGCGGGCATTATGGTTGGGTTTCGTGGATGGTTTTGCTGCCCCTTTTCGCCCGCCGCCGCCGTTGATTTTGCGAAGTTTCAGCTGTCTGAAAAGTGTCAAAGTGCAAAAGACCTAATGTAGTGGCTCACCTGAAGTGCGGAACGGAGTACGCTGGTAGCCATGAACGGTGGAGGTGGAGTGCAGCGAGCGGCGGGACCATTCGAGGTTCTAGAGATCTTGGGAGAGGGTTCCTTCGGGACCGTGTGCGTTGCACGGGTCACCGGCGATCCGCTCCGGCGAAAGGTAGCGCTGAAGATCCTGAAGGTCGCCTACGTCGCGAACACGAAGATTCTCAACCGCACAAGAGACGAAGCGCGGCTGCTGTCCCGAATCAACCATCCGAACATTGTCCGCGTCGAACGGTTGATGGAGGTCAATGAACGCCCGGTCGTGGTCATGGAGCACGTTCAGGGCGTGGCCCTCGATGCGCTGCTGCTTCGTTTCAAAGATGGTCTACCCGGCGCCATCGCTGTCGAGGTGGTTCGCCAGACCTGTCTGGCGCTGCACGTGGCCTACGCCGAGGCCCTGGGCGACGAAGGGCGGCCGCTGCGGGTCATTCACCGCGACATCAAGCCCTCCAACATCCTGCTGTCCATTCACGGCGAGGTCAAAGTCGTCGACTTCGGCATCGCCAAGGGCGAGTTCGACGGTCGCGAGGCCAAGACCGAGTCGGTGGTAATGGGCTCCCGTCCATACATGGCGCCCGAACGCCTCGACGGCGTGTCCGACAACCCCTCGGTCGATGTGTACTCCGCCGGCATGACCCTGTTCGAACTGCTCACCGGCCGACACATGAACCTGTCCATCAACCCGGTGACCCACGACCAGACCTTGAACCGCCACCTCGGCTACGTCAAGGTCCCGGGAATGTCCGAGCCTGTACTCGAGGACTTGCGCAACCTGCTCCGGCGCATGTGTGCGTACACCCGTGACTACCGGCCCAGCTCCGTGGAGTGCGCCCGCGATCTCGAGCAGCTGCTGTACGCCATTGACGGCCGCTATCGCATCGCCCTCGAAGAGTTCGCCCGGACCACCGTGCTGCCCATTTACGAGTCGCGGCCTCGCATCGCGCCGATCGACGTCTTCGGCGAAGGCGACGATCAGTTCTTTCGCGAGGTGACCGGTGCGCTCACCGGAGATCAGCCGGGCGACGGAGACGGGCCGTTCAGGCTGGCGCCATATCTGTTTCTCGGAAGCCTGACTTTCGTCATTACGCTTATGCTGATCCTGGTGGTCGCGGTTCAGTACAAGCGCATCGGCGTGGGCGACGCCGACGGGCCCTCTTCAGCGCTCGGCGATGAGTCCGTTCGGGTCAATCTGTTCCTGCCCAGCGACGCTCAGGTTCAGGTGGGCGCCGCGTTCCGGCCCAATTCAGGTCATGTGCGTATTCCTGCGGGTCCCACGAATGTGCAGTTGTATTTCGATGAGGGCACCCAATACACCTGCGGCTTCGACGCTGTAGATAATCTACAAGTTCGCGTGGTATTCGACGCCAAAACTTGGGGACTGTCCATCGACGACGGTCCCGCAGAGCCCTGCTCCGAAAGCATTGACGTCGAGTGGAACGACGGCGCAGCGGTTCCAGACGCCGGCGGAGCCTTCACTCCAGGCTGACTTCGACTTGACGCCAGAACTCGTTGGATTAATCCGTGGTGGATTGGGGAGATAGCGGCGTGATTCAGGTCGAACAACTGACCAAGACCTACGGCACTACTACGGCCATCCGAGACGTGAGTTTTCAGATTGGACGCGGCGAGATTGTTGGGTTCCTCGGTCCGAATGGTGCGGGTAAGAGCACCACCATGCGTATTCTCGCGGGCGCCATTGGCGCCACGTCGGGGGAAGCGACCATTGGCGGCCTCGACGTGGTCGGCAAGGCCCGCGAAGTAAAAGCCATGGTGGGCTATCTTCCGGAGTTTCCTCCACTATACGCCGATATGACCGTTCGTTCGTACCTGACCTACGCAGGCCAGCTGAAAGGCGCTGAGCGGCCCGCCCAGGCGGCCGATCGGATCCTTTCCCGCGTGGGTCTCTCTCAAGTCGCCCATCGACTCATCGATCATCTGTCGCTGGGCTTTCGCCAGCGCGTCGGTATCGCCCAGGCGTTGGTGCACAGTCCAAAGGTGCTCATCCTCGACGAGCCCTCCCGTGGCCTTGATCCCGCCCAGCGCGTCGAGATTCGCGCCCTGGTCAAGGAACTGGCGGCCGGTGACGTCACCGTCATCCTGTCCACTCATGTGCTCTCGGAAGTCGAGGCCATCTGCGACCGGGTGCTCATCATTCACGAAGGCCAGATCGTCACCAAGGGGCGCCTAGACGACCTCGCGGGCACTCAAGTGAGCCTAACAGTGGCGCACCCTAGCGACGACCTGGTGAATCGGCTGCACAAGGTGGAGGGCGTGGTGGCCGTACAAGATCGCGAAGACGGTCGATACATCATCTCGGCGCGATCCGATATTCGACCCGAGGTCGCTCGCGCGGCGATCGACGCGGGTTTGCTCGAGCTTTCGGGCGGTATGAACCTCGAAGCGGTCTACCTCGAAGCCACGGCGGGAACGTGAAGGTCACCCTCGCAATCGCTGGTCGCGAGCTAAAATCTCGGCTGAACACCTCGGTGGGCGGCGTGGTCTTGGCGTTGTTCCTTTTTCTGGCTGGGTTCTTCTGGTTCCTGTCGCTCAACAACTACGTGGCTCAAAGCCAGAGCCTGGTCATGAACCCGTACGCGGCCTCCATGCTCACCCTCGGCGACTACCTCATCCTGCCGTGGTTCTCGAACTGCATGTTCTTCGTTCTGCTAGTGGCGCCTGCGCTCTCCATGGGTTCGTTCACACAAGAATACCAGCAGCACACCCTGACCTTGCTGCTCACTTCTCCGGTGAGTACCGGCCAAATTGTCCTGGGCAAGTACCTGGGCCTGATGGGCTTCGCTTCGCTCATGTTGCTGGGGACGCTGCACGTTCCCGCCACGCTCTACTACGTCGCCGACCCCGACTTTGGGTACTTCTTCGGTGGTTATTTGGCGATGTTCGCGCTGATGTCAGCCAGCCTTAGTCTAGGCCTGTTCGTGTCGGCCAGCACCCAAAGCCAGATGGTCGCGTTCCTGGCAACCTTGGTTGCAGGGCTTTCGTTGTACGTGCTCTCTTGGCTCAACCCCGACCCCGCCGGCTGGATCTCGCAGTTGGCGCTGGCCACCCACATCGAAGACCTCCTCTCGGGCGCGCTCCGACTCTCCGATATGGCCTATTTCCTGGGATTCACGCTGGTGATGCTGTTTGGCTGCCAGCAGAAGCTTGAGGGCCTCCGATGGAGTTGATGACTCGTTGGTCTTGGACGCTCGGTCTCCTCGGCGTGATGTCGGTGGGCGGCGGTGTCATTCTCTGGAAACTCACCGGAGAAGTAGATGGCACCACCCGCGCTTTCTTAGCGGTTGGCGGCCTACTCTTGGTGTTGTATGGACTGCTCGACCGCGAGCAGCTGAAAGATACGGTAAAGGCGCGCAGCTTTCAGTACAACAGCGGCAGTGGCTTGCTGGTCGTACTCGCTGTGGCGGCGTGTATGGCCACCTACGGCTTGGCCCGAAAGTACGATAACACCTGGGATCTCACGCGTGGAAAGCGCTACACCCTAAGCGACCACACCAAGACGGTGCTGGCGAGCGTATCCGAGCCTGTCGAAGTGTTGGCCTTTTTCAAGCGCCAATCCAACGAGTTCTACGACTTTCAAGAGCTGGTAGGGCGCTACCAAGAGCACAGCGTTCAGCTCGACGTTCAGTGGCTCGACCCACTGCGTAACCCCAGCATCGCGGCGGAATACGACGTCACCAGTGACGTGGGCGTGGTGGTGCTGAAGACGGCAGACGGTCGCACTCAGCGCATCGATCTGCTGCCCACCGAGGAACGGCTAACCAAGCGGCTGGTGCTGTTGTTGTCTCGGTCACAGCACAAGATCTGCTGGTCCATGGGCCACGGCGAGCCCGACCCCGACGACGACGCCACCGAGCTCGGCCTGGGCTCTGCGGTTGTGGAGCTCGAAGCTGGAAACTACCAAGTGGTCCGCCAGGTCATCCCCACCCAGGGGATCAGTCGCGACTGCGAGGTCTTGGTCATCGCCCGCCCCGAGATTGACTGGCTTCCGTTCGAGCGCGAGGCGTTAGCCGCTTACCTCGCCGAGAATGGTCGCGTATTCCTTATGATGGAGCCCGGTTTGGCGCCGGATCTGGCCCTCGAGCTTGAACGTTACGGCCTCGGTCTCGCCGACAACGTGGTCCTCGACGACAACGCCGACAACCAATTCATGGGCGTCGACGATTCCCGGTTCCTAGTGTTGCACGGCCGTAATCTGCTCTCTCACAAGATTACCTCTAGCTTGGGTGCTGCGGTGATTTTGCCCATGGCCCGCGCCACCGAGGTGATGCAATTAGACGGCATTGTGGCCCAAGAGCTGATCACAGCCAGCCATCAATCCTGGCGAGAACCCTTTGGCTCGAACCTCACCACCTTCGACATCAACGACCAGATTATCGGCAATGTGCCTGTGATGGCCGTCAGCGTCATCGAAGACCCCACGGTTCTTCAGGTGGCCGCCGCCGAGCCGCAGCCCGAACTGATCGACGGTCAACCGCCGCTCCTGGGCGCCATCGGTCGGGCCATCCCAGCAGATCTTGCGCCCAAGCCCGGCGGCCGCCTGGTGGTCATCGGTGATTCAGAGTTCGCGTCAAATGGTTACTTGTCTCTGGGCAATAACCTTGATCTGTTTCTAAACACCATCGCCTGGCTGGTTGAAGAAGAGAACCAAATCGGCGAGCGTCCCGAGCTGGGCGAAGCCCTCACCCTCACCGAGCTGCAGTCGGGTTTGGTGTGTGTGCTGGCCAACCTATTGGTGCCAGGGTTGGCGTTGTTGTTGGCGGTCATGGCCCGCATCCGCAAGCGATATCTGTAGTCGCCAGAAACACAAAACCCCTGCTCCTACCGAAAGGAACGGGGGTCTGTCGAGAAACAGGGTGCTTAGGAAAGCAGCTTCTGCAGGCTGAGCGCGAGACCGACGTTGTCGACCTTGAGCTTGCCCATTGTGAACATCATCATGCCACTTGAGGGGTTCTCGAGCAGCTTGGCGAAGTCTTCGGCCTTGGCGGTGACGGTACAGCCGGGGCTGGCGTGGGCGCCTTCGGAGACGGAGCCTGATCCTTCGGTGAGATCGACCGACCATTTTCCATAGCCGTCGAGATCAAACAGATAGATGGCGTTGATGTCTTTGGCGAGACCGGGGTTTTCGGTCAGTTTGTTGGGAAGGTAGTTGGTGAAGAAGTCGTTCAGCTCGTCCATAGATTCCCTCCAGTTGAAGGCTTGGCAGACCAGCCTAGCCACCGATTCACTGGAGGGCAAGGACCTGTCTGAATCCTGACTCAGTCTCGTTGACGATTGTGGGCCGGAGGTGTCTTATGCGGCCTCTAGGGCATCGATGAAGCCAGAGATCTCGTGTATTTGCAGGCCGAACAATCCAACCTGCGCGCCTGCCCACCCGTGCCAATCACTTCCACCGGTGAGGAACAAGCCGTGGCGCTTGGCGGCGCGCCGGAGAATGTTGCGGGTGCGCCGGGTAGTGGTTGGGCGGAGCGCTTCGACGCCATGCAGACCGGCCTTGACCAGTGTGGAGAGGTGGCGCTCGATGTCGTCGGGATTGGGGTGTGCCCAGCTGGTGAGGCCGCCGCACTCGTTTGCGATACGGATGGCCTCGGTGTACGGCAGGGTGAGTTTCGGCACTGTTCCCGCGCGGTTGCCTACAAAACGGCTGAAGGCGTCGCCGATGTGCGTTGCGTGACCGGCGGTCACCAGCCCTTGGGCGAGGTGCAGCCGGGTGAGCGCGCGCTGGCCGGCGCGGGCGCTGGCGTCGCTGGCCACAAGACCGCTGACGGAGAGGGTTTGGATGGCGATGTCGTAGCGCTGGGCCCGCTGCTCGCATTGCTGCTGACACAGGGCCCGGAAACGCTGGGGTACCGCGCCGGGGAAGTACACCAGGAGGTGGTACTCGGTGCCCTCGTGCATGCCGCTAATCTCGGCGCCGGCGATGACCCAAAGATCTCGGTCGTCCACCCGTCGTAGGCCCGGTGTGATGTCGTTCACCAGGTCGTGGTCGGTCAGGGCGACGATGTCGAGTCCGCTGCGAGCACACTTCAGCAGGGTCTCTTCGGGCGAGAACGCACCGTCGGAACGAGTGGTGTGTAGGTGGAGGTCGATTCGGGACCTCGTACCCAGTGAACTCAGCATTGTGAGACCTTATTCATCGTTGATGTACCACGAGGGTGGCGCCAGGTTCCGCTTCGTGCAGCAGCGCTGCGAGCTTCTCTAGGGGATCGTTGGACCCCTGAACGTCGCGAAGCAGTCCTTCGAGGGGCAAAAACTGCGGCGAGGACGCGATGAGTACACCGGGTCCCGTTGTGAACGCGCGGTAGCTTCCGTCGCCGATGGCCATGGAGGCCTTGTCGGCGGCGTTGCCAGAGTTCAGTACGACCTCGACGCCGTCGTCGGTTTGGCGGATGACAGTGATGAGGGCCGACTCGGGTGCGTCGAACGCGATCCAGATACCTCCGCGGGCAGCGGTGAACTCGACCTGCAGAGCGGTGGTCGCTTGGGCATCGGGGGCGCTGATCAGTATTGAGGAAGCGGCGAAGATGGCGATTGCTGCCAGGGTGACCGCGGCCCAGAGTCCGCGCGCAGAAGGTGGTGTAGGTAGCTCGAGGGGGAGCGGACCCATGCTGTCGATGGTGCCCCAGGTGCGGAAGCGGGCTTCGCGGTCGCTGAGCGCGCCGAGGGGGCCGAGGATGCCGTAGCTGGACCACACACCTGGACCTTCGACGACGGCGCCTCGAACGCCTTCGCGGCCGGGCTGTCCGACCTCGGCGCCGCAGCGCAGCACGGCCTGGACTCCGTCGAGGTGTTCGGCGTGCATCATGAGCAGGTCGTCGCCGACGTTGAACGCCGGACAGGACAGCTCGTCTTTGATGCCCTGGCGGTGGATGCGCGCGTTGGGGTGGAAGTGCAGCGTGAGCACCCTTGCGCGGTCGCGAGGACGGGCGCCTAGGGTGGGGGGTAAGAGATCTGCGAGGGTGAGGATGCCAGCGCGAATCAACCGGACCGTGCGGCCGCAGCGTGGGCAACCCTTGACGTGTTCGCGGTGTGCGCCCTCGACCACATCGAGCAGGGGCGGGCAGGGGCCTGGCGACCAGGAGGCGAGGCGGATCAGGAGCGCGTCGATGCGCTCGGAGGTCCAGCCGTCGAGGGGCACGCCGTCGGCGGCGGCGGAGTGGCGAACGACCTCGCGGAGACCCGCCCGTGCGCCTTCGAGGGCGAGGGGGTCGGCGTCGACGTGAAGCTTGGTCTCGAGGGAGCGAAGGCTGCGGTTGTCGCCATAGTGTTTTCGGAACACCGCTTGCGAGAGCGGGTTCATGCTGCGCTCTAAGGCGCGGCGCCATCGGGGCGAGATCGGCATCGACGCATCGTGGTCGTAGGGCCCAACGGGCTTTTTGCCTTTCGCCTTCCGCACGAATTGGCGGGTGAGGATGGCGACTTGGTCTTCGGCTTCACAATCGCGCGTGCGATCGTCGAGGTGCAGTAACGCATGGGTGCGGGCGGCCGTAAGTACGGGCGCACGTACCTTTATTCCGCATGTGAGGAGTGTCCAGGCGATGCGAACGGTGATTCCGGACCATGCTCGGACGACGACATCGTCGCTGCGTGGCGGGGGTGCTACGGGTAGAGCCATGAGATAGGGACGAGCGGGGAGGGGAGGGAATACAAGTGTATCCTCTGTATGATCTACTTGTCTACCCGATTTTCCGGCGAATGACTGTGCCGATCGTGCAGGCCGCCCTAGGCCGCTTGTTCGGCGACCACTTCGGAACCTTGCAGGAGCAACTCGTTGACGGTCGCGGCCGCGGCCACCGATGCGATATCTTCGTCGCCGTACAGCGCTAGGTACTCTTCGTAAAAGACCGTGATCAACTCGCCTAGGTTAGTGTCGATTTGATTAGTCATGGAGGGACTCCGTTTTTCCGTGCTGCATCGTAATGATGCAGCATTCGTGCCAAGAGCTAACAAAAGCGGAAGTGCCCACAGTATCGCTCTCTGTACAAGGGTACACACGAAGTGAAGTCGTGTTCTTGCGACATTGTCACGAAATTTGAGACACCCGTGACACTGCATCACGTCTTGTCACGGCGGCCACGGTTAGGTGGAGTCCTGTCGGTACGCGCAGAGGACGGCGAGCCACACTGCGGTGCTGTCGTCTCCGAGGAGCTCCAGACTGCCGGCCCTAGCCGTTGCGCCCGTAGTTAGTACATCGTCGATGAGTAGCACTCGGCCGGGTGCGGGGCGTCGACTTCGGACTCGCCCGCGTAAGTTACGTCGTCTGGAGACGCGATCGAGGGTCGCTTGCCGTTTTCCTGGAGCTATCCCAAGCGCCTGGACCATCGGGACCCCCGAGCGTCGGCTGACCGCCTGGGCCAACACGGTGGCGGGACTGAAACCGCGGTGCAGGGTGCGGGTCCAAGGTGACGGAACCGGGACGATGAGGTCGATGGGGGCGTTGTGCAGGGCGGGCGTCAGCCGGTCGGCGAAGGCGTCTGCCAAGGTGCGCATCAGGCCGAGGTCGTGCTGGTACTTGGCCTGGCGAACGGCCTGGGAGAGCGGTGCTGCGTATCCAGTGAGACAGAAGACCCCACTGAGCGAGGTGTCGTCGGGCACCGGGGCGCGATGCAGGCTGACCGGTAGGCAGTGGTGACATAGGCGACCTTGATGCGACGTCCCGCAGGCGGCGCAGCAGGTAGGCCAGATCCATTCCGTCATTGAAAACTCCAAGACGGCAAAAAAAAATACCGTCAAACCTCGTGGGTGAGACGGTTGTAACGCGCTGCGGCGCCCTGAGCGCTCGCGCTAGTAGGCGGTGGTCTCTTCCAGAGAGATTTCGGCCTTGTGGAAGTCTGTGGTCTCACCGTTGAAGGTGGTGATGTGGGCCTTGACCCATTCTTCGAGGGCTTCGGGCGTCTCGAGGGGCTCCGGGGTGATGCGGATGGTGACCGTCCCCTCTCCGCCACATTTTTCGGCCAGTTCGAGGCCCCAGGCGGCCGTGGCCTTCCCTTCGATGTCCATCTCTAGGGCGTCGGGCCATTCCGCTCCGGGCTCCGTAAAGATGCCGTAGTGGAACACGCCCTGCATTTTTTCTTTTTTGCAGGTGGCGATCTCTTTCGCGTACACGCCGTATAGGTAATTGCCGTCTTGCATGCGCTCGGGCCAGCGGTACTTCGCGAAGCTGTCGGCGCCGGCTTCATCGCCGAGGGCCAAGAGGGTGTCTCGCGCTTGGCTGGTCGCGCTGGGTGCCAAGTTGGGGCCCAAGTCGTGGATGGCGGCGATGGAGGCTTCGGCGGCCTTCATGTCCATTCCGCTCATGCTGCCGACGTTTGCGGCGTCACTAAACGCATTGAGGGCCAGCTGTTGTTCTTTGACGTCGGTTTGTTCGCTGGTGAACTTTTTGAGGTAGGGCACGGCTGCTGCGCCGAGGTTGCGAGCGTAGACCTCCATGTAGCCGAACAGTTGCTCTTTGGTAGTGGCCTTGTCGGGCGTCTCGACCATGGCGCGAAGCAGGTCTTGGACTGCGGGAAGCTTGCAGTGGCTCATGCCGCGGTACCAGCGCTCCTTTAAAAACACTTCGGCCATATCGCCCTTGGCAGAGTCGACGAAGAAGTCTCCGATCGCGGACACATCGTCGCATTGCTCGCCAATCCAGAGGATGGACTGGCTACGGTGATCGGGCTCGAGGCTGTCGATCCAATCTTGTGCCGAGGTCTGGGCGCCGATTTTAAGGCAGGCGAGCAAGGCTCGGTTGCCTTCCTCGCCGTGTAGCGTCTTGGACATGGCCAACGGGGCGGATGTTACCGCCACAGCTTCGTCGCACTCGACCAACTTCAGGAACACGCGGGGCACGGCGACCGGGCTGGCGTCGTTGATGTCTTGCGCCAACTGATTGGCGTCGCAGTCTTGTGCCAGAGCGGGTCC
>JAACDH010000554.1 GCA_009936995.1 Rhodobacterales bacterium | reverse complement strand
CGCCGGCCTGGGACGCCCATTGGGGTTGGGTCATCGCCGTCGTTGCGGTGTTCGGCGGCCTCACAATGGCTACAATGCTGGTCACGGTGACGGTAGGTTTCTACGGCATGAAGGTCGCCGTCGGCCCTCAGCTCGATCGGGCGGCCCATGTGCTCGCGGGCGGGGCGGTCGCTGTGTCTGGCTTGGCCATTCATGCGCTCGGCATTTAGCTTACGGGCTGTCTGAGATGGCCGCGAAGCACGCGCGGCACAGGTGGGTATCGGCGGCTTCGAGGTGCTTCATCCAGGGGTCATCGCAGGGGCCCTCGTGCACGTGTTCATCCAGGCCGTGGCATGGGGAAAAATCGAGAACGCCACATCGGCTGCACTGAACTTGTTCGTGCGTCTGGAGCAGGCGTTGGGCCGACAGCTTCTGCAGACTTGTGACGCGTCCGGCACCTTGGCAGAGCGGGCAGACGTGGCCGATCTTTTCGCGGACGGCGTTGCGAATGAACTCGGACGTGTTCGACTGGTCGCGGAGCAAGGTCGCGAGCTCTGGCTCTACTTTGAACGTCATCACCACTGACCGTCGATCAGACATCGAACCTCCTGCCGCCGTTTCGATTATTAAGTAACAGCGGAGGATGCATATGCGCGTAGCAATATCGGGGGCGTCGGGGCTGATTGGACGGGCGCTCAGCCTGCACCTACTGTCCAAAGGACACACGGTTGTTCCATTGGTTCGGCGCGATCCTCAACCGGGACAAGTCTTTTGGAGTGTGGACAAGGACGAGATCGACGCCGAGGGCCTAGAGGGCATCGACGCCGTGGTTCACCTGGCGGGAGAGTCCATCGCCGGCTCCCGTTGGTCGGGCGAGAAGAAGCGCAGGATCAAGGAGTCTCGGGTGCTCGGAACGCGCTTGGTGGCAAACGCCTTGGCCGGATTAATGCAGAAGCCCAGGGTGTTTGTGTCGGCCTCTGCCATCGGGTTTTACGGGAATGGCGGCGATGAAGTGCTCACCGAGGACAGCCCACGCGGCAAGAACTTCCTCGCCGAGGTCTGTTCGGGTTGGGAGACCGAGGCGCAGGTGGCGGCGGACGCCGGGATTCGTGTGGTGAACTTTCGTGTGGGCATCGTGTTGTCTCGGGACGGTGGCGCGCTCAAGGCCATGTTGCCCGCGTTTAAGTTGGGCGCCGGCGGGCCTATGGGCGATGGTCAGCAGTGGGTCAGCTGGATCGCCATCGACGACATCGTGGCCGCGCTGCTGCACTGCATCGAACACGACGAGCTTTCGGGTCCGGTGCTCGCAGTGGCCCCCGAGCCCGTCTCGCAGGCGGATTTCGCCAAGGCGCTGGGGAGGGCGATCTCTAGGCCGACGTTCTTGCCGGCGCCCGGGTTCGCCATCCGGCTGCTTATGGGCGAGATGGGCCAACAGCTGCTGCTCGAAGGGCAACGCTGTGTGCCAACTCGCCTGACGGGTACAGGGTTTACGTGGAAATATGCCGACCTCGACGCGGCGATGAAGGCGTCGGTCTGACCGGGGACCTAGACCCGAAGACCTTGGCCGGAACCCGTCTTTCCTGCCCATGGGGCTAGGGCCGGCACGACTTCGTCAGCAAGAAAGTTCTGGACCTGTTGGGGCGCGCGACCCACGAAGGTGCTGGGATCGAGCAGGCTGTCGAGGTCGTCGTGGATATTGGCGAAGTTGGAATCAGCGCGGATCCGATCGAGGAGGTCGTTCGCCTTGCCCTTCTGCTTCACCTCGGCGGCGGCGGCCAAGCTGTGCTCGCGAATCCACTCGTGCACGTCCTGGCGATCGGTGCCCTTGCGGACGGCGGCCATAATGATGTTCTCGGTGGCCATGAACGGCAGCTCTTCGGCCACGCGGCGACCGATGACCGCCGGATAGACCACAAGGCCACCGCTGACGCTCAACAGCGTCTCGAGGACACCGTCTGCGGCCAAGAAGGCCTCGGCCAGAGTGATGCGGCGGTTGGCGCTGTCGTCGAGGGTGCGCTCCATCCATTGGGTGGCGGCGGTCTGCGCGGAGTTCATGGGCAGCGTGATCAGGTGACGAGAAAGTGCACACACGCGCTCGGACCGCATGGGGTTGCGCTTGTAGGCCATGGCAGACGAGCCGATCTGCTTCTTACCAAAGGGCTCTTCCACCTCTTTCAGGTGGGCGAGCAGGCGGATGTCGGTGGCGATCTTGTGGGCCGTCGCGCCGAAGCTGCCGAGGGTCATCACGATCTCGTGGTCCATTTTTCGCGGGTAGGTTTGTCCGGTGACGGCCCAGCTGCGCTCGAAACCGAAGGCCGCAGCCACCTTCTTGTCGAGAGCGACCACCTTGTCGTGATCGCCGTCGAACAGCGCCAAGAAGCTGCCCTGGGTGCCGGTGGTTCCCTTCACACCACGAAAGCGAAGCTCGCGACGCTGGCGCTCGAGGTTGCCCAGATCGATGAGCAGCTCTTGAATCCATAGACAGGCGCGCTTGCCCACGGTGGTGAGCTGGGCGGGCTGGAAGTGGGTGAAACCGAGGGTTGGCTGATGGGCCCACTCGGAGGCGAACTCAGCGAAGTTCTCGATGACGCCGGCCAGCTTGGGCAGTAGCAGGTCGATGGCGTCGCGCAGTACCAGGACGTCGGTGTTGTCGCCCACAAAGCAACTGGTAGCGCCCAGGTGAACGATGGGACGGGCGAGGGGAGCGATGTCGCCGAGTGCGTGCACGTGGGCCATTACGTCGTGGCGTAACGCCTTCTCGTACTTAGCGGCCGCCTCGTAGTCGATGTCATCTTGGTGGGCGCGAAGCTCGTCGAGTTGAGCCTCGGAGATGGGGAGGCCAAGATCGGCTTCGGCCTCGGCTAGCGCGAGCCACAGCTTTCGCCAGGTGCGGAACTTGGTGTCATCGCTCCACAATGCAGACATTTGAGCGGTCGCATAGCGCGCCACGAGAGGAGTTTGGTAAACGGTCTTGCTCATGGCGCCTTCCATGCTGGGGGAGGCTGCGCTTGATAACCGCGATGGCGGTCTAGGGCGAGGCCCGACCCTATTCCTCGTTTTGATTCCGCATGGAACAAGCTGTGGTATGACCGTGCTCACAGGCGACGTTGTACAGGGACTCGATCTCGCCTTCGCGGGCCTTGACGCGGCCTTCGCGCATGAGCTCTGCGGCCTCGAAGCAGCCTGCGGGCGGGTGGATATTACACGTCTTCTGGAAGTAGATGGCGGCTTTGTCGTCGTTCGCCTCGGGGGCGTCGCCGCTTTCGTGGTACGCGCCGAGTTCGAAACAACCGAAGCGGGCATCGATCTCACAGCCATCGAGGTAGGCTTTGGCGATGGTCTTGGGGAATTCTTCGCGGTCTGCCCGTTTGACCGGACGCTTGTCCAGGTAAAGGTCGCCGAGGGCCACGCAGCCGGCCGCGTACTGGTCGTTGCAAGACTGGCCGAGCAGCTCAATGGCTTTCTCTTCGTCTTTGGCTTCGACCCCTTCGCCGCTGACATAGGCCAAAGCCAAGGCCGCGCAGGACTTGGGCTGGGGGTTGGTCTGGTGGTGGCAGCTGGACTGGAATAACTGGACCGCAGCGGCGGTGTTCTGCTTGAGGCCGGCGCCGTCGTACTGGGCCATGGCCCGTTCGGTGCAGGCCGATTGAATATCGCCTTTCTCGCAGGCGATGGTGAACAGGCTGATGGCGCGCTTGAGGTCGGGCGGGCCGCCTCGACCGTCGCGAACCATCTTTGCCATCAGATTGCAGCTGTCTGGATGGTGAACCGCGCAGGCCTTGGCCAACACCGCTCGAGCACCTTTGACGTTTGGGCGGGTGGCATTGAGGCTGCGGGTGGCGATCTCGAAGCAGGCGTCGCACGATTGTTCTTCAGCATCGCCGGTACCGCACACCTCGCAGTGCATCTCTAGGAGTACTGCGGGCTCTGGGGCATTGAAACAACCGGCGAGAAGGAGCGAAAGAACCCAAGCGGACGTGCGCATCATGAAAGATCTCCCAGCGTTTGGGAGGTCCGTTTGGCGCTCCCTAGCCGGGCCATGGTATCGGTAGCGAAGGAAGGCATGCAAGCATTTGCGACTGGAAATGAAGATTCGGGTACGGTCGAGATACTGAGGTCGGCCAGGCGCGCTGAGCGTTGAGCGCCGACGAGCCGGGAACAACGGAGGATTGTGTGATCGAGATGCTGCGAAAACTGACGGTTGATCAATGGGATGTGTTGGTTCGCGACTATCCGCTCAAGGTGGGCACGCCTGCGGAGCAGCGGGCTATGTTGGGGGTTTTTGTGGTGGCCAGCCTCGCGCTGTGTTTCAACGAATACGTCACCGTAGAGCTTTGGCGACTGCTTCCCTTGGAGCTGAAGGTGGCCAGCGACGACTGGAAATATGTGCGCAAGTTAGGTTGGTGTGTGGGGTCCACCTTCGGGTACATCGTGCCGACGGCCCTCTACGCCAGATGGGCGTTTGGTATGTCGCCGCGAGATCTCGGCCTGCGACTAGACGGTTTCATCCAACACCTGCCGTTGTACATCTTTTTCTTCGGGCTGGTCGCTCCCTTCTTGGTGTTCTTCTCCTCGGATGACCACTTTCAACGAATGTATCCACTGTGCAAACAAGCCCACCATTCCTGGACCCACCTCATCGTCTGGGAGTTCTCTTACGGTGTTCAGTTCATCGGTGTTGAGTTCTTCTTTCGCGGCTTCTTGTTGTTCGTGGTCGCCCGATTTCTAGGGCCCTACGCCATCCCCGTGATGGTGTTGCCGTACTGCATGCTGCACTTCCAGAAGCCGGGTATGGAGTCTATTGGCGCCATCATTGCCGGTATGGCCTTGGGCGTTGTTGCACTTCGCACCAAGAGTATTCTCGCAGGCGTCGGCATTCACACCGCCGTCGCCTGGTCGATGGACTTTCTGTCGCTGTACCAAAAAGGCTTCATTGAACAGTTGATGGATTCGTGATGTTCTGGGCCTGGATGTGCGCGGCTTGGGCGGCGCCGCAGGTTCTTCTGGTGACGACACCTGGCGTAAAGCTAGACGCTTATCTGCCGCTTATCGAGGCCATGCGGGCCAAAGAGGTTCGGGTCGAAGCTGTCGTTTTTCCGTGTTCCGGCGGTGGTGATGACTATCGCAAGAAGATCGTCAGCCAAGCCGAGGGGCAGGGGTGGACGGTGCTGGCCCATGGGCTGGGGGCGACGTTGGCGCTACAGAGCGGCGTCCAGGCTGAGCGGTTTGTGCTTCTGGGACCGGTGCTCGATGTGGTGCCTGGACCGGCTATGCAACCGCTGATTCACACGTCGATTACGGAGGGCTTATCCCTCGATACTCACCTGATCGAGCCAAGTCTGCGGCAGCTGTTGCTGGGCGATTGGGAGGGGCAGCTCACTTGCGTGTCTCCCCTTTGGGCCAAAGAGGTTCAACAGTGGTTGAGAGACGCTCATGTGCCACTCAAATTGGCGGCGATAGACGCACCGGTCTGGCTGGGCGTCGGCCTGCTCGACGAGGTAGCGACGGTAGAGGCTATCGTGCCTGCATCTCGAAGCTTCCCGCATCGAACCCTAGTTCGTCTAGGCGTGGCTCGAATGGACCCCAAGGACTATCGGCACTTCGATCTCCTCTCCGACGCCATTCCTGTGCGAGCGGCCGTTCATGCGGTCCTGGACGGCGAATGATCGGCGCACTTCTACTGCTTTTGGGGATGTCGTGGGCAGGACCTCCCGTCGCTGCGCCCGCCGAGGTGGTCCCTGTGGTATCCGCTGACGGTGGCTTTGCGGTGCTTCACCATCTCGAAAATATCGGTGGTCCGGCGGTCATCCTCATACACGGCATCAGCTCGAACCATCGGTTCTGGGACTTGGAGCCGGATCGCAGCTTGGCTCGGGCGCTGCATCAAGCGGGTTTCGACGTTTGGAATATGGACCTTCGCGGCCATGGAGATGCGCTTCGTTTGCCGGATGGCAAGCGTCCTAAGGCCGATTGGAGTGTCGACGACTACGGCGAGCATGATCTACCCGCGGCCATCGGCCTTGTTCGTGCAAAGACCGGTCTGAAGAAGGTGTCTGTGGTGGGCCACAGCATGGGTGGAATGGTGTTGGCCGTGTATCTGGCCACGTTCGGCGACGAACAGCTTAAGTCCGCGGTTGTTGTGGCCTCACCGCTCGACTTTCGAGATCCGGACTGGATGCTCAGCGCTGTATTTCACGCCTCTCCGCTGGTGAAGGGGCTGGGATTTGTTCCCACACCCGCGGCCGCTAAGATGTTCACCGTCGCCAAACGCGAGCTGCCACTTCAGCTGGACGCCCTGCTGCACAACCCCGAGAACTTTGAGCGTACGGCCGAGGGGCGCATGTTTCGCACCGTGGTGTCGCCGATGTCCAGAGGCGAGATTGCCCAGTTCTCAACGCTGGCCGAGGACGGTGAGTTTCGCTCTGTAGATGGCAGCGTGCGGTACAGAGAGGCCCTCGGCGGCGTTCGGATGCCCATGTTTTTCGTCGCCGGAAGGGCCGACCGTGTGGTGTCGCCCGAACGCGTGCGCGCCTACTACAACGCGGTACCCAACGCAGATCGCAGTTGGGTGGTGATTTCCAAAGCGAACGGGTTCACGGGCGACTATGGCCACCTAGACTACGGCTGTGCCGACGGTGCCAAGGACGACGTGTTCCCGCAGATCATTAACTTCCTAAAGGAGCATCCATGACCGACGGTGGCTTTTGGCGGAACGACGATGTGGCGGTCCATTGGTGCGGCGGTGCGCTCTACCTCGAGGCGCGGGGCGTGGGCCTGCTGGTGAACGCGCCGAGCGGTGTAGAAGTAATGTTGGCAAGCGCCTTACCGCGGGTACAGGCGGTGGTGCTCTCCTCTGGGCATACCCGTGCGGTGAGTGGGCTCATCGGACTGTTTGCGGCGCTCGATCCCCACAGACTTGCGGACATTCCCCTCGCGCTGCACGTGCTCTTGGGCGAGGAACGAGGCGCTCACCTTGGCGACGCTTGGGTAAGAGCTTGGCCCCGCCGCTTTCCGATCACGCTGGATGCTGGCGTGCCCGAAGTACCCATCGATATCGGGCCGTTCTACTTAGAGAGCTTGAGTATTCGCGCTGGAGAGCCCCACTGGCGGAGTGGCGAGGTAGAGGCGGTTCCCGCGGTTGCCGTGCGAATCCAGGTGGGCAACACGACCGTGGCGTGGGTTCCGTCCACTGCGCCTGGAACTCGCGTGCAACGGGCGATTCACGGTGCCGATCTCACCGTGATCGAGGTGGGACGTACCCCATGGCCTCGCACGCCACAACGCTGGCGGATGTCGTTCGCCGAGGCCGTGTCACTGCACGAGGGTCGAGGGCAGCTGTGGGTGGTGGGGGACGATGGTCATTTTGGGCCAGGTGAAGAGGTCGCCGGCACATAACATTGGTTGAATGGAACGGTCCCATTCCGTCACGAGGGGTGGCCGTAGGGTCGATTGCTGTATAATCTAGGACTTATACTGCTGGAGAATCCCTCTTGGATAGCATCGATTCCCTGACCGAAGACCTCCGCGAACCGTGCTGCGACGAGGGCATTGAGAGGTGTGTGCGCCTTGTCTCGATCGCCAATTTACCTACTCGGTTCGGCGACTTTCGCATCGCCTCATTTTGGAATAACCTGGACCACAAAGAGCATGTGGCCATTGTTCGCGGCGACGTGGTCAACGCCGAACGACTGTTGGTGCGGGTCCATTCCGAGTGCCTCACCGGCGACGCGCTGGGCTCGTTGCGCTGTGACTGTCGCGACCAACTCGAATCTGCCCTCACGCAGTTGGGCAAATGTGACAACGGCGTTTTACTCTATCTGCGGCACGAGGGGCGCGGCATTGGCTTGGTCAACAAGCTGCGCGCGTATGCGCTGCAAGATTCGGGTATGGACACCGTCGACGCCAACCTAGCCCTGGGGTTCCGCGACGACGAGCGCGACTACCGGGTGGCGGCGCAAATGCTCGATGTGCTGAAGGTTCGATCGATACGGTTGCTCACCAACAACCCCAACAAGGTCGAGCAGCTCAAGCGATACGGCACCGCTGTCGTCGAGCGGGTGTCGCACCAACTGCCTCCCAATCGGCATAACGTCGATTACTTGCGCACCAAATCCACGCGGTCTGGGCACGTAATGACGGGTCTTCCGGCCGTGCCCTCCACCGAAAACTAGTTGAAGCCCGCGGGGTACAGCCTCGTGCTGGCGGCGCTGTTTGGCTGCCAACCTGGGGTGCCCGAACCGGTGGGCCCCATTGCGACGGGCGACACCGCCAGCACCTCGACCACGGCTGTCCCAACCGGACCGGGCGTTTACTGTGCGTCCAAAAAGTCTTCGGCGCTGCACGTGGAGTGTACGATCGAGCTGGTGTCTGCCGATGCAGTGGACCTGAGGCTCACCGACCTCGACGGCAGTGTGCGCGTGTTTTCGTCCGAAGCGGTCGCCTTGCACCATGCGCTGGTGCTGTGGCGACTGCGTGCCGAGACGACGTACAGCGTCGAGGCGGTCTCCCGGGACGGCGCCGAGGTCTTCGCCGGTATCTTCACCACAGACGCCTTGCCCTCCTACGCCTCGTTCGACACGGTAGTCGTTGGAGTACCCTCATTTTCGCACGTGATGTCGAACCACAAATGCGCCGGTTCGCCTATCGTCTATTTACTCGACCACGAAGGACAGATGGTTTGGTACCAAGACGTCACCCAAGACACGGAGGGCGTGATCTCAGGGGGTGTCGAGGGCTTTGAACCCACCGAGCGCGGTTTCTTGGCCGTGGTGGGCAAGCGCGAGCTGCGGGAGTTCTCGTGGGAGGGCGAGCTG
>JAACDH010000553.1 GCA_009936995.1 Rhodobacterales bacterium | reverse complement strand
TCACTGGATGGCTACTGGGACGTGGCGAGGGGCGTGGAGTCTTGGTGGTGGCCACCGTCGGAAACACCGTGAACATCGTGCTCGACTACGTGTTCATCTACCAGCTGGGCTGGCTCGCGGCGGGTGCGGGTGCGGCCACGGCCATTGCGTCGTTGGTGAGCTTCTTGGTGGGGCTTGTCTGGGTGCTGCCAGCGTTCTCTGTCCACGGTCGGGCGCTCTATCAACAGCTCTGGCGGGCCGAAGAGCTTCGGGCGTTAATGTCGCTCAACGGCGCCATCGTTATCCGAACCCTGGCCCTGGTCTCGGCGTTTTCCATCTTTCTCGACTTCTCGGCGGTGATGGGGACCACGATTTTGGCGGCCAACGCGCTGCTGCTGAAAGTGCTGTCTTTGGCTTCGTGGTTTATCGACGGCTTGGCCTTTGCGGTCGAGAGCATGGTCGGGCAATTCAAGGGCGCCCGAGATGGCAGCTCCGCCCGTCAGTTACTTCGTCTTGGCGTCCGCGACGCGGTGGTGGTCGGCTTGCTGGTCGCTGCGATCTGCACGCTGTTTCCTCAAGTTTTTCGGATTCTCACCAGCCAACCAGCGCTCCTCGAACGTCTCGAGCAAGACGCGCCCTGGTTGTTTGGCCTGCTGGGCTTCGGAGCCATCGCCTACATCCTCGACGGGTGGTTTTTAGGCATCTCCGCCGGTAAACAGATGCGCGACGCCATGGTCCTTTCGTTCTGCGTGGGCTTCTTGCCCCTCGCCCTGCTGGCCCGCCACCAAGCGTCTCCTTGGATGCTATGGACCGCCTTGGTGCTGTTTATGGGCGTTCGGGTGCTGACGTTGGGTCGGCACTTGCGCTGGAGCTTCGGCCAGATCGAGGCGGACTGACGCCAAGCGCCCACCGCCCAAGTACGTTACTTGGTGGCGCCAAAAATCCGGTCGTAAGTGACGTCGCTGATGCCGGAGATTCGAATCACGTTCTTGCGGTAGTCCAGCAAGTCGTTGCGAATGTGTTCGGCGGCTTGCTTCTCGTTGATGCGCTCCATGCGGAACTCGGACACCACTTGGTCCGATTGGTCAGAGGCCGACGTGAACAGCGTCTCGAGCTCGCGTTGTTTTTGGTCCGACAGGGGCCCGCCGAGCGCGTCTTCGATGCGTCGGAGCCGGACTTCAGTGATTTGATGGTTGCTCCAGGAGCCGAGGGTTGCCTGCAGCGTGGGTGGCAGCATCTTGCCTTCGACCAGCGCTTCGGTCTGGAGGGTGAGCAGGGTCTGGCCATTGGGAGGTGGCAGCAGTGCGGCCTGTGGAGGTGGTTCGGTGAGGGGCGCTTTCGGCAGAGGAGTGGCCTGAACGGGGGGCGCGGATGAAGGCGGTAAGGTGGGCGTGCGTGTGGAGACCACGAGGGGGTTGGGTGCGGTGGGTAGGTCGCCAGTTTCTGGCGTCATGATTGTGGACAGCCCGACGGCCATCGCGACGGCCAACAGCAGGGCCACGGCCAAGATGCGACGATCCATTAGCACGCCCTGGCTAGGAATTCGGCTACCACACCGATGAGGTCATGGGTGTAGTTCGGCTTGGGTATGTTGCGCTCGGAGACCAAAACGGTACCCTCCTGTTTCTGAAACGGCGGTGGCGTGTTCGACTCACCATAGCCGACGACTCGAGCGCTCGTTGGGCAGGCGTTCTGGATGCTGCCGCCCGACGGTGAGCGTCTAGTCCTCGATGTTGAATCCACCTTCTTCTTGTTCCATGTGATGAGCGCTGAAGACCTCTGTCGCACCCCCTTCATCTTCTTCGCTGTCTTCGTCCCAAGTGAAGCTGTGGGTGCCGCGTTGGAAGAGCTCGGTCTTGGCGCCTTCGGTGGCCTTGGGGCCAGCCATTACGACGGCGGTGGAATCGTCGTCGAAGTAACTGACGGGGGCTCTGCCAACGAGCTCGGCGGGCACGGGAGGTGGCCCACTCATGGAAGGCGTGGAGTTTGCTTCATCTGGCTTTTCGGAGATGGCTGCTGGCGCGCCGGCCGGTTTATCCAGTTTTGCTTTGGCTACGGCCCCAGATTGGGCGGCCGCTTTGGCCTTGAAATAAGACCGCAACTTGTAAGCGCTCAAGATCAAGAACAACGCCATCATTGCCGCGACAATGACGAGTCCGGCTATGATTAATACGATTCCGATGATCCACGACTGGTCCAAAGGGGTGTGCCTCCTGAGCGCATCGTATCAGAGCCGCGCTCACAAATCGGTTAGCAGGTGTGTCCATGCCCCACTGTAAACCGGAGTTCCCATGTCTGAAGGTGTCTACAAGGTCCCTACTCCTCTAAACGAGCCCGTTCGCGGATTCGCACCAGATAGCGCAGAGCGTGCTTCCCTGAAGCGTGCCCTCGAGCAGGTCGCAAATACGGTGGCCGAGATCCCCAATGTGATCGCTGGCAAACACGTATTTACCGGGAACACCGTAGACGTCTGCATGCCGTCTAACCACAAGCATGTGCTGGCCAAGCTGCATGTGGCCGGCGAGAAGGAGGTGGCCGCTGCTGTCGATGCTGCCGAAGCTGCGCGAGCCGAATGGGCGGCGTTGTCCTGGGATCATCGCGCTGCCGTCTTCCTGAAGGCCGCCAAGCTCCTCGAGACCACCTGGCGAGATCGCGTGCTCGCCGCCACCATGCTCGGTCAGGGCAAGACGTGTCATCAGGCCGAGATCGATGCTGCGTGTGAGCTCATCGACTTCTGGAGGTTCAACGCCCTGTACGCCGCTGAAATTCTCCAAGATCAGCCGCCGATCAGCAATGACAACACCTGGAACCGTACCGACTACCGGCCCCTAGATGGCTTCATCTTCGCGGTGTCTCCGTTCAACTTCTCGTCCATCGCGCTCAACCTGCCCACCGCGCCTGCCTACATGGGCAACACCGCCGTCTGGAAGCCCGCGCAGACCAGCGCGCTGTCTTGCTGGGTGCTGATGCAGATTCTCGAAGAGGCTGGTTTGCCTCCGGGTGTGATCAATATGGTGCACGGCCCGGGTCGCCCCATCGGCGATCAAGTGCTGGCGCGCCCCGAGCTCGCCGGCCTGCACTTCACCGGCTCCACGGCCACCTTCCAGTCCATGTGGCGTACGGTCGGCGAGAACCTTACCAACTACAATAACTACCCTCGTTTGGTCGGTGAGACGGGTGGCAAGGACTTTATCCTCGCCCACCCTACGTCCGACCCGGTGGCGCTGTCGGTGGCCATCCTGCGCGGCTGCTTCGAGTACCAAGGCCAGAAGTGCTCCGCGTCTAGCCGTCTATATGTACCCTCCAACCTGTGGCCAGAGGTGCGCGAGCGCGTGGTCGCAGGCATGGCTGAGATGAAGATGGGCGATCCCCGCGACTTCTCGAACTTCGTCTCTGCCGTCATCGACGAGCGCGCGTTCAAGAAGCACAAGTCGTACTTGGACTACGGTCGCGCCAACGCCGAGCTCGTGGCCGGTGGCGAGTCGGATGACACGGTCGGTTGGTACATCCAGCCCACATTGTTTAGGGTCGACCATCCCCGTAATAAGCTGATGACCGAAGAGATCTTCGGCCCCATCGCCACGGTCTACGTGTTCGAGCCCGAGCAGTTCGACGAGATGGTGAAAGAGGTCGACGAGGCCACTCCCTACGCGCTCACAGGTGCCATCTGGGGTCGCGATCGCCTGGCCATCGCCAAGGCCACCGAGGGGCTGCGCAGCGCCGCCGGCAACTTCTACATCAATGACAAGCCTACGGGCGCCGTGGTCGGTCAGCAGCCGTTTGGCGGCGGTCGGGCCAGTGGTACCAACGACAAGGCGGGCTCCGCGCTGAACCTGCTGCGTTGGACCAGCCCCCGTTCCATCAAAGAGACCTTTGTCCCGGACCGCGAATGGCGCTACCCCTTCATGGAGTAGTCTATGAAGACGGAACCGCACTCAAAGGGCGCGGATTAGGCCTCTTGGGAGTTATGAAGGCCGTAGGAGGGTCCATGAAGGCCGCCAAGAGCTACATCTTCGCCGTTCTGGTGGGCGTCAGCCTCACCATCGGTGTGTATGAAACACGTCGATTGGTGGAAGACACCAGTAAGGCGCTGTCGCTCGCGTCAGCCACGTTGAACGATGACGGAACCGCAAGCACGAGGCGTAAAGACCGACTTGCCGAGTCCGAAGCCCAGGCCCAGGCTGGATCCCGCCGTGCGCGTGCAAATGAGGGCCGTCGTGTGAAAGGCCAACGATCCAAAGCCAAGCGCGTCGAAGGCCAGAAGGCCGAGGGCGCACAAGTGGTCGAGAAGCCGCAGCGGCGCGGTAAGTTCAAGGTGTCCGAGGGCGAGCTGAAGTTGCTCAAGCAGCGTCGCAGAGAACGAGAGGAGATGGCCGCCGATCTTCGTATGGAAACCGAAGAGAATCCGCTGCCAGTTGGCCGAATCCGTAAACTCCAAGGTAGGCGTGGTGAAGGTCGTGTCCAGACCGTCGACGCCGAGTTGTTGGGCGAAGACCAGGAGATTCTGGACACCGGGCTGCCGCTGTTACCCGAGTAGGCGCTGTGTTAAACGATGCGTGGGGATCTGGGGAGGTTCATGAGATACCACGTTCTATTGCTGGCTTTCGTCGGCTGCTCTGCCATGGATGGCGGCCCGGGGTCGGGAGTTGAGCCGGATGATACCGGGTCGACGATCACCCCAACGGCCACCACGAATCCGTGCACGCTTGGGCTGGGCTGCAATCCCATTCCGGTGACCAGCTTTCCGTTCGAAGACGCGCGAAACACGGCCGACGCGCCCGGCTCCGAGGCGGACAGCTATAGCTGTGCCCCCGATACCGATGAGAGCGGTCCCGAGTGGTTCTACGAGATCACCGTTCCTGAGGCCGGGATTTTGTCGGTTCGGGTCGACGATTTGTCCGGAGACGCCATTGACGTCGACGTGCACATTCTCGCCACCATCGACCCCAACACCTGTCTTACCCGGCACAACGAGGCCACAGGCTGGGTCGTCGAGCCGGGCTCTTACATCGCTACGGTCGACACTTGGGTGAACGCCGATGGCGAGGCGCTGGTGGGTGATTATGACCTCACCGTGCGCTTCTTTCCCCTCGACGATGGCACCTGCGCCGTCGAAGATCACGACGTTCGTATGTTCTGGAGCGCGTGCGGTCCGGGCATGGACTGCGACATGGAGACCCACACCGACGGCGAGGTGTATCCGTTCGTGCACACCCCTTCCGTGGGACCCTTGGTCAAGGAGGCGCACCTGGTCACCGTTGGCGAGACCTTCGATGGCGACGGTTGGCCGGTCAGCTTTACGGATCAAATCGACCGGCACTATTCCCTTACCGAGGCCGCTTCTGGCTACGAAATGGATCGTGGCGAACCATGGGCGCCGGACGGCGAGGGCGGCAGTCGCTTTGGTCAAGGCGCCACCGGCGTGCCCATTCCCGCCGCGCACGAGACCTGGTACGTGAACATGTACTGGCGTAATCGGCCGGCAAAGGGTCACAAAATCCTACTGTTCAACCCCGTTACCGGCGCCGCTGTTGTGGCGGCGGGTGGCTATGAGACGGGGCCGGGCTCCAATGAGTCGTTGGCGGGTGCCACCGAAGAGGTCCACGATGCCCTGGGAACCGGCCACCGCGATCCAGTCGTGGTCAGCTGGGCGGTCGACCAGAGCCTCCCCTACGGACCCATCAACTGTTTCTAGCGATGATTACGGCTTGTGGCCGGGCGGCTTCCAAGCAATCAGGATGCGATTCATCGGAGTGATCGCTTCCGGGATGGTGCTCCAGTCCACTTGGTAGCCCGCCGTGTGCAGACGTTGGGTGCGGTCGACGTCGATCGCCAAGTGCATGCCCAGGTTCTTGCGGAGGGCAGGGGGAATGTTCCGTCCCATCTTGTTGTAGCAGCACCCCATGGCGGCGATTCGCCCGTTGACCGCCAGTGCCGTGTCGATGCACAGGTCGGTGGCCTCTCCGCAGGCGTGCACGGCGATGCAGTGGGTGCCTTCCTCCAGGTGCGAGGCCGCTTCGGTGATGTTCGCTTCGATGTAGCGGATTTTGTCGGCTACTTCGGGCATCACCTTGACGACGCAAGCCAAAGCGACGTCGAAAGACTTCGTTCGACGCTGATCGATCAGGGTCACTTGCTCGACCTGTTTCTCGGTGGCGAACAACAGGCCCGTGAAGCCGTGCCCACAGCATAGGTCGGCCACTTTTGAGGCCCGAATGCGCTTGCGAGTGCGCCGATGGAACTCGAACGACTCGAGTACCTCCTTTAGGTGGATCGCGCGGGTCTCAGCCATCTCCCGAACAATCGCGTTGGCCAGACCTGGACCCTGGAAAGCCGGCAAACAACGCCGGTCAACACGCGCCTTTGTGTGCGCGAGTGCGGCCAATTCGGGTTGGTTGAATTGGGGAAAGACCTTGAAGGGAGTGGGTTCCACGATGCCTCTTGGGGATGGAAGCATCACACTTTGCGGTCTACTCGGCCAGTGAAAGCGCCATTGCGGCTGCCACGGGCCACTGTCGGGTGCCGTTATCCCATACCCGATGAAGGGCGACGGCGAGGGTGGCTAGCTCTTCGGTTTTTCCGGTTCGAACAGCCTGTTCGACGTCTGCCGCCGAGATTTGCACCACCTGACCGTCGATACGTGTGGTGGAGGGGCCGAGGGCGACCGCCATTCGACCCGTGGTGGGGCCCCAGCGAAGCTCCGCGCGCTGAGAGACCTTGGCGAGCGCGACCAGGAACTCTGGTATGACGTGGGAAAATTCGGATTGCGCGGCCCAGACCGTGGCGTTTTCGGTGTGGGTACAGCGCTGGTCCCGTTGGAGATGGGTGCCGTGTACGACTGCCCATATTCCGCCGGTGACGTGTTCGGCTTTGCCAGTGAGCTCGACCAGCAGCGGTGCCCCGGGCTGAGTCTGGCGAATCTTAGCCACGGGATGCCCCTCTCCGCGCAGGTTTCCGCCGCTCATCGTACTGGTTTGGGTGCCGGGTTCGCTTGCCAGACCGGTGCACATGGGGGAGCCGTCGAATGGCAGGGCGACTGCCATGTGGGGGACGCCTAGTGCTGCACCGTCCCACCAGCCGTCTTCGTCGGAGTCCCAACGGTTGGGGTTGGTCTGAAGAATAAGCTCGGCTAAGAGAGGAAGACCGTCTAGATCGGCGTCCTCGAGGGCTGTTCGCTGAGCTTCGGCGCCGCCATCGAGGATCTTGAGGAGTCGGTCGCCGTGGTCGACGGTGGCTAGGGCGGCTCGAAAGGACTCCCAGGTCATGGGCTCGGCGTTCCAAAGTGCGCCTTCGGGAAGTAGCAAGCTGGCCACGCGGACCATTCGGGCGGCGCCCAAGTAGGCGTCGGTTCGGGCGTCGGCGAGTAGGGCGGGGCCGTGGTCCTCCATGTTGTTCCACGAGAGCAGATCGGGCATCCGGTGCAGGGTTCGGCCATCGTCCCATTGCAAGTTGGCCAACCCGGGGCGCTTATCGACGATGCAGTCCGCGAGCAGCTCGGTGCGTCCCTCGACCAGAGTGGGAGGGCCGGCTTGAATCCAAGCGTGGGCGACCTCGTGCACGATGACCTCGGCCATTCGCTCGGGCTTGGCGTCAAGCTCGATGAGGTACACACCCTCGGCGTCCCAGTGGGCCAATCCGAGGAAGCCGCCTTGAATCGGTCGGCGTTCGAGGGTGATTGTGGCGTGGGCGATCCCCACTCGGCCCGTGCACTCGGCGGCCGCTTGCCAGGCGATAAGGGCCGTGCCAGCGTCGCTACGCTCGGCGGCCTCGAAGTGTGGATGCCAAGGTTCTTCAGCGGATACCGGCGCATCGGGTCGAGATGCGGGTTCCTGGGGTACGGTTGCTAGGGCGCTGCCCAGCAAAAATGTTGCTGCGATCCACATACTGCTCATGTCCCTACAGACAACGTACAGTGCAGTGGGTCGTCATGTCAGGACGATTTCTTGACAGAGATGCGGGGTGGACCGCTTAGACGAGCCCTCCCCGGGGGCATTTAGAAAATGTTGAACCTAAACTTCGTAGAGCTCGGCCGTCGGAGGGTCTGCGAGGTCTTCACTTGGAATGACCTGATCGAGGAACGTCTGCATTTCTGCGCCATCGAGGACCTCCTTCTCAAAGAGCGTCATGCTCATCTCTTCGAGGACTCCGCGATTTTTTTGAAGAATCTGCACGGCGCGTTCGTGGCAGCGCTCGAGGATATCGCGGACCTCTTGTTCGATGGTCGCTGCCGTTTCGGGGCGTAGTGCGGGCGCGGTGCCGTATGGGGTGGTTCCGGTATCGCCGTAGAGGACAGTACCGAGCTTCTTGGACATGCCGAACTGGGTGACCATGGCCCGGACGATCTGGGTGGCCTTCTTGATATCGTCGGAGGCGCCGGTGGTGACGTCGCCGAAGACGAGCTCTTCGGCGGCACGACCGCCGAAGAAGACGGTGACTTGGTCGAGCAGCTTGGCCTTGGTAGACAGGTAGCGCTCTTCCTCGGGCAGGGTGAGCGTATACCCCAAAGCGGACATGCCACGTGGGATAATGGTGATCTTCTTGACCGGGTCGGCGTGGGGGCTTGCGGCGGCACAGATGGCGTGACCCACCTCGTGGAAGGCCACGGTGCGGCGCTCCTCTGGCATGAGTCGGCGGGTCTTGCGCTCGAGCCCGGCCATGGTGCGCTCGATGGCCTCTTCGATGTCGCCGATGGTGATGGCCTTGTGCTCGTTCCGGGCGGCGAGGAGCGCGGCTTCGTTGAGGGCGTTGGCCAGCTCGGCACCGGCGAACCCGGGCGTCATCTTGGCGACGTCTTCTAGGACGACGTCTCGGTGCATTTTTAGCTTTCGAGCGTGCACCTCGAGGATGGCGGTACGACCCTTGAAATCGGGGCGGTCGACCAGGACCTGTCGGTCGAAGCGGCCGGCGCGAAGCAGAGCGGAGTCGAGGACTTCGGGGCGGTTGGTCGCGGCCATCACGATGATGCCGTTGCGGTTGTCGAAGCCGTCCATCTCGACCAAGAGCTGGTTCAGAGTCTGCTCTCGCTCGTCGTTGGAGCCGGGCCCAGTGCCGCCGCGGGAGCGTCCTACGGCGTCGAGCTCGTCGACGAAGATGATGCAGGGCGCGTACTCTTCGGCGTTGCGGAACAGGTCGCGCACCCGGGCGGCGCCGACCCCCACAAACATCTCGACGAAGGACGAGCCGCTCATGTTGAAGAACGGCACCCCAGCTTCGCCGGCGACGGCGCGTGCGAGCAGAGTTTTACCGGTTCCGGGCGGTCCTACCAGCAGCACGCCCTTGGGGGGCCGGCCGCCGAGAGCGGTAAACTTCTCGGGGGTTTGTAGGAAGGCGACGACTTCGCGAAGCTCGTCGGCGGCCTCTTCGACACCGGCGACGTCGGCGAAAGTGACGCCAGTGCCTTCCTCGGGAACCAATGAGGCGGTGGAGCGCCCAAATGCGGCGGCGCCTCGGGTTGCGCCGTCTTGTCGACTCATGAACAGGAACATGATGCCGATAAACACCAATGGCATGAGCAGGAACGAGGCCGGCCACCAGCCACCCCAGTTGGACTGAGCCAGGTATTTTACGCCTTTTTCGTCGAGGAGCGCTATCAATGAGGGATCGTCGTAGACGATGACCGCGCGATAAGCGGGCTCTTCGTCTTCCACCGTGCCGACCACGTACTGCTCTTCGAACGTGACCTTGGTGATCTCGCCGTCGCTGACGTGCTGTTTGAATTCTGACCACGCCACGGTGTTGTCGCCCGTTTGCGCGGTCTGTAAGAACCACACAGCGAAAACGGTGAGCATTAGGGCGAACAAGAGGGGGCTGATCCAGCGATTCATATGCAGGGTCTAATCACCGGAGCGTTCGATGGCTATGGGGAGATGGGATCCCTGATTAGAACGCCCCGAACCTGTTCGACCTTTGGCGGCTCTGGGCGACCGTAAGTCGGGCCTGCGCTTAGGGGCCAGCGGCGAAGGCGATGAGCATGGTGATCACGAAAATAGCGACGAGTGCAACAAAGATCTCTCGATTTCCAATCGTGCGAGCGGCGATGGGCGGCGGAGATGTGTTGTCTACGGTCGTCGCAGGCGGGGGCTGGGTGACCAACATGATAGGCGCGGGCGTCATCTCATGGTCGGCGGCCGTCCAGATCTCTAGCAACATGCCGGCGGTATGAACCCTGTTGTCGGGATTGAAGACCAGGGACTGGTTGACTGCCCTCACCATTCGAGCGGGTGTTCCGGGCGCTCGTTGGCGCAGCGGCACATAGTCCCCGGCCGCGATGGCGGCAAAAACCTCTAGTAAGTCCTCGCCAGGATATGCGGGTTGGCCGGTGAGCATCTCGTAGACCACTGCGCCCAGGCTGTACACATCGGCTCGCCGGTCTACCCGGTGGGCGTCGCGAATCTGCTCCGGGGCCATGTAGGCGGGCGTTCCAAGGGCGCTACCGGTTCGGGTTTTGCTGACTTCGATGTTGTCGCCATGCAACAGCTTGGCGATTCCGAAGTCGCAGATTCGAGGGACGCCGTCTTCGATGAGGATGTTGGTAGGCTTCAGGTCGCGGTGGATTACGCCGTGGCTGTGGGCATGAGCCATCCCGGCGAGGATGCCGCGCACGAGGCTGTCTACTTGCTGGACGGGAAGGGGACCGCCCGCGATCAGCTGGGCCAGGTTGGGTCCACGGACGTACTCCATGATCAGGCCCGGAGACTTTTTGTGCTCCACGATCTCGGTGACGGCGACCAAATTGGGGTGGGCGAGGGCCTTTTGAGTGCGCCCCTCGCGTAGCAGTCGCATCCGAATCTCGGCGGACGAGTGGGTGAGCAGCTTCAGCGCGTGGTCTGTGCCGGTTTTACGGTGACGTACCCGGTACACGACGGCGTGCCCACCGCTGCCGAGCGGTTGAATGACCTCGTAAGGTCCGACGTGTTCTCCGGGGGAAAGAGGCATGCTAAACTCGAGAGGGCCGATACAAATTTGTTCCTGCCTATAGTACACTCCAATGCTAGACGCATTTGACCCATGAGCGATCTATGCAACGACTGGACAAAATTCGGGCTGATTCGCTGGCTTACGACGAAGAAGCTTTCGCGCGCAGACTCTCCCATCCGGTCCTCGTTTCTCAGCACATGATTCGAGGAGAGCTGCGGCGTGTGGCGAAGTCGCGGCCAGAGTCCGGTGGGCGAACCATGATGCATTTGCAGGGCAAGGACGACATGGAGCGAATCCCGGTGACCCACGAGCGCTACGTGGTGCTGAGGCGTCGGATCGGCGCAAATCCGGGGTCACCGCTGGTGCTGGGCCGCGAATCGGACTGCGACGTCGTGGTGAACGACTACAGTATATCGGCGGTACATGCACATCTTTACATCGTTCCGCTGCTGGGGCGTGTGCTGGTGTCGGACGAAAACTCCACCAATGGAAGTGCGCACAATGGCACGCTTCTCGAGCCCAAAAAGAAGGTGATGCTGGTAGACGGTGACTACCTGAACTTCGGCCGGATGGGCTTTGTGTTCTTTCGCCCGGGGGCCTTCTGGCGGTACCTCAACGACGCCTTCGAGTGGCCCGAGGAGTAGCTTGCCTAGGCGGGCTAGCTCTTGCCCTCATGCCAGTTGGGACCGGTCTCTTCGTCGAGGACCTGGAGGGTTTGTTCGTAGAGGAACCGCGCTTGCTGCGGGTTGTCGCCGATGGCCACCAGACCCAGCTTGCCGAACTCGCTTAAGGCGCCGATGAGGTGGAAGACCACGCCGCGCTCGGTGGGGCCGTGGAAGTGAAGCCCATGGTACACGGCGATGTCGACCAGATCTGCCGGACGAAGCCCCTTGTAGTGCTCCTCGAAGATGGTGTCGGAGGCGTAGTAGTACTTTAGCTTGCCCGACGGCGCGTAGAACAGGCCATCGGTGTGGTTGTAGTTGCCCGCGGTGAGGAACTTGAGGGTGAGAAAAGGATGGGTGGTGCCACCTTTCCGCAGGTTTACCTCGATGGCGAAGTGGTTCCACTTGTTGCCCTCTTTGACCGACACGAAGTCGATGGCGAACCGGCCCATAACGCCCTTTTTGGCCAGGACTTGGGCCACCTTTGCGCCGGCGCGTTGGACGGGCAGGCGGTACGCTTCGCGGGCCGGGAAGGTGCAGCCCAGGAACACCTGACCGGAGGGGCCACCCAGCACCTGGTCGTGGGTGCTGATGACCTGCGCTTCGCCCAGAGCGTTGACGCGGCACTGGGCACTTGGAGACTCCTTGATTTCGCCTTCGACGAAGGCCTCGACCACACCCTGCATCTCGAGATATTTAGTGCTGAAGCTCTCCCAGTTTTCGGTGGCCGCTTCGTAGGCCAAGCCGGTGGGGAGCATGACCAGGATCTGCGCGGCGAGGACGTCGACGTCGAGGGTGCCGTCGAGGTCGTGGTACTTGAAGATGGCGTTGCCTTCGCCCGAGAAGCCCTCGTTGAGCTTGACCACCGACCGGCGAGCGTCGGGGTCGCGATGTTTGATCTGCGCCAGGGCCATGGCGATCTGCTCGGGGGTCTCGAGGCGTTCAAACCCGTAGGGCAGTAGAACTTCGGCCTCGCGGAAGGTCTCGCGACAGCCACTCTTGGTGCCCAGGTCAGACAAGTCGGGGTCGACACTGTTCAGGGGGATGCCCAGCCGTACGGACAGAGATCGCTCGAGGGTGCTGCTGTTAAAACAGACCATGTGGGCGCGATCGATGTTGCCGATTTCGTTGATGATGCGACGCAGCAGCCTGGGTCGTTCGAGGATCTTTTGGGAGAGCGGCCGATTGGACCGGTCGTCGCAGTCGAGCATGACCAAACGCGGCTTGGCGTGGGAGCGCGGCACGCCGGGGAGCAACGCCAAGTAGTAGTCAACGACGACAGGATCGAGGCGTTGGCTGGTGACGTAGATGAGCTTGGTGCGCGGCTGGCGGAGCAGCATCAGGTTCACCAGCATCCGCTCTTCGTAGTGGTACACACCCGAGATCTTGGCCAGCTCGCGCGGGTCCATGGACAGGGAGGGGACGATCACCACGGTTTGTGGTGTTCGCGGGTCGTTTACGAGGGCGCGGTGGAGGTCGCCGACGCGCTCTTGAAGCTTGTGGAACGCGGCGACTTCTTCGGAAGAGCCCGGTGCGGGGTACGTTTGATTTTCCATGACGCGAGCCTACCAGTGGCTCACCTCGCGAGCCAAGCGCAGAATCCGCGCCAAAGTGGAGGACGGGGTACCTCGCCGGATACAGGGCCACACGACCCGCTCCATTATCGCGATGCTGGCCACCGTTGTTGTGCTGTGCGTGTGCAAACATCCGGAGTTTCCCGTCGCGCAGCCCGTGTTGGCGGACGAAGTGTGGCCCCTGGCCCTCGGCAAGCTGGCCACTCGCCGTTACTCAGTCACCGGAACCGATGGGGCGGTGCGTACTCTCAGGTTCGCACCCAGCCCGCCCGCCCGAAACGCCGTCGAACAAGGCGGTGTGCTTATCATCGAAATGCAGATGAACTCCAGAGAGGTTTGACCTTGAATCACCTTATACACGGCGTTAACGCAGTACTCTCATTGCCTCGACAGGTCCAACCCAACGCCATCGAGAGCCTACTGATGAAGCTGCCGAAGGCCGATGTTCCCGAGGTGTGGAACACGGCTTTTGGTCCCGAATCGCTTTACGAGGCCTGGTCCCAAACCCGCGTGGCTCGGGGGGTGTACATGGCGAATACCGGCGTGTTGCGTCAGTTTTTGGATGGTCGCCCCAACTGGCGGGTGCTCGAAGTTGGCGCCGGTAATGGTGCGTTGTGGCGACGGCTACTGGGCCCGGATGATGTCGGAACGCTGGTCCTGGTCGACCCCGTCACCGACGCCCATGCCCAGGTTGCCGGTGCCTTGCCGCCCGGCGTGAAGCTCGAATCGCGGGTGGGGCGTATCGAGTCGTTGACCGATCTCCCCGAGGTGGACGCGGTGGTCTGTAGTCTCACGCTGCACCATGTGGCGGGTCGGAACAGCGAAGAGCGGGCCCAGCACGACTTGAAGGGGCCCGGCAAGCGCGAGGTGCTAGCGGCCTTCGGAGAGGCCATTCGCGCCCGCGATGGCATGCTGCTTCTCAACGAGGCCGACGTGCACTGCGAGATCGACCTCCCGCCCAACGATCCCATGCTTCGCGACCGCCTCATCGACTCCTATGTGCGCCGCTGCGGCCGGGCGATGCTCGATGACTTGTCGGTGGTGGGCCTAGAGAAGAGCCTGGCCGCTCGTTTCGAGCACATCCTTCGATTTTGGTGCCTGGAACAGGTGCGCTTGGCCGACAGCAGCCTCGTGGACCGAGATGTCTACGAGCTCGACGTGGGGCGCTGGCGCGAAGTGCTTGCCGATGCTGGCCTTCGGGTGGACGAGGTGAGGAGCACCGACGCGTACGGACTGTTCTTCCAATACCGGTGTGGCGTCTAGGAAGTGACGGACGTCAGTGACGGACGTCAGTGACAGCGGTCACCGCCGACATCTCTCATCCCAAAGAAATGTAGGTTCAACGGTTGGCACACCGATTGCATTGGCTCATGTCGTGTGGACGATGACATGCCTTGATGTGTTGGATGACTTGGGTGCGTTGGTTGATTGCCCGTCGAACCCGTGACCGGGGAGTGTTTGTCTCCGGTCCCTTTTCTCTTCCGCAGCGATTAATGGCTTTTTCTTGGTATTTCTTTGAGCCGCTTGTGGTTCCTCACGGACTTTTCTTGTGGCGTACGTCCCCGTGCAGATGTGGACGTGCGCCTGTCCTTTTACAGTGGGCCTACTCGAGAGACCGTTTCGAAGGACACATCGAGGGTGTAGCTGAGCTTCTTGAGCTGACGGTTGGTGTTTCGGTCGGCGATGACCACTGAGGTCCCTTCTTTTCCGGCGCGTCCCGTACGACCCGCGCGATGTACGTAGGCCTGCACGGACGCGGGGAGGTCCATGTGGACAACCCATGGGACATCGGGCACATCCAGGCCGCGGGCGAGGGCATCGGTGGTGAGTAAGAACCGGGCCTCTCCATTTCGAAACGCCTGAATGGCACGTTGACGGTTCTGTTTGCCGCGCTCTTGACTCATGGTCACCGAGGTGAGGCCGCGCTCTTGGAGGAAGTGGTACAGGTAGCTGAGCTTGGCGGGGTTCGAGACGAAGATAATGGCGCGCTTGACGTGATTTTCTTCGATGAAACGAACGGCAGCAGCTTCCATATGCCGAACGTGCTCCACTTCGACCCCCCGATGCCGGATGCTGTGTTGGAACGGATTCTCTTTGGGCTCGACGCGAACGCACTCCGGCCCCATGAACCGCTCGACGAAGGCGTCGGCGCGACGGCCCATGGTGGCGCTGGCGATGATCAGCTGCACCTTTGGGGTAGAGCGCGACAGCAGCTGATGGAGGACCTCGGCCTCTTTAGACGCCAGGATGGGCTCGATCTCGTCGAGCACAATGACCCGAACGCCCTTGAACTTGCCAGATTGGTACAGATCTAACAGGCGCGCCGGTGTACCGACCACCAGCTGGGTGCCCTTGGTGACGCGCTTTTTCTGCCGTCGATGGCTGCTGGTGGCGATGACCGCGCCGGACGAGATGTCGGCGTCCTTGTAGGCATTGGCCACCCGAAGGGTCTGCATGGCCAGCTCGGCACCTGGCGAAAAAACGGCGACCCGTAGCTTATCGGTGGTTCGAAGCAGCTGGAGTACGGGGAGCAAGTACGCGAGGGTCTTGCCGGTGCCGGTCCCGGCGTGCAGCAGCACATTCTTGCCGGCCAAGATGTCGCTGATCGCCTGCGCCTGTACGGGAAGGGGCGCCTCGATTCCGTCGGCGATCATGGCGTTGGCCATGGTCTCGGTGACGGTGAGGCCCTCGATCTCTTCGAAGGGGTGCGTAGACATCTGGGCTCCAGGGACTGGAGGTGCGGTTAAGGCGGTCTGTCTACGAAGGCCAGTGTACCTTCTGACGGGAGGCCTGGGACATGGCCCGGGCCTAGGCCAACGCCCGGGCTATCCCGCGATGCTGCAGTAGCTGGGGAAGCCGGAGATGCCACTCGCGAAGGGCGAGGATTTACCGTAGGTATGGTCGAAGGCGAAGGGCACCATGATGTCCATGAAGTCGGCGGGCACGGTGTGGCCCAAGCCGTGGTCGCACTCGACGACGAAGTGGCCGTCGTTTTGTAGGCCGCTGCTGAAGTTGGCGCTGTTGGCCTCGAAGTCCACTACGAAGACGCTCATATCGAAGATGTCGGCGCTTCCGCCCCACATGACCAGCACCGGGACTTGGCTTGCAGGGGTGACGTAGGGCATTCCCAGACTGGCGTCGGTGCCGCCCGACATCGAGACGACGGCAGAGAGGGTGTCGGCACGCTCTAGGGCGAGGAAGGTGCTCCACAACGCGCCGAAGCTGAAGCCCGCGGTGGAGATGCGATTGAGGTCGACGTCCAGCTCTTGGGAGAGACAGGTGCGCATGTCGTCGAAGGGGACCACATCATCGCCGCCGTTGGAGATGAAGTCCCAGGTGATCAGGAATGGATCGGTAGAGTAGGGGATGACGATGACCGCTTGGTGCTCGTCTGCCAGGTCTTGCGCCGATAGTGCGCGGTCCATATTACTGGCGCTGTCGCCCAGACCGTGCCAGTAGAACATAACCGGCATGTTGGCGGGTTTACTAGCTGGAAACCTGATAATAACGTCTCGTTCGACGCCGTTACTGCTGAACGAACGCTCGCCAGGGTTCTCGAGTTTGGGGCAGGCGCCGTCCGAGAGCTCGGCCAAGGGCGCGCCTTGGAACACCTCTTCGACGTCGGCGGCTGCCGTGTCGGTGTTCTCATCATCTTTGTTGCCACCACAACCGATCAAGAGAGCCATTGCCAGTGCTGCGCGCGTCATGATTATGTCCTTCGTTAGAGGCTATATAATGAATGGGCACTCCTGTTGAGTGGGGGGTGACAGCCTCTTTGCATTTAACGGGCGCCGATTCCGAGGATGACGGTCGGAATGGTCCGCAGCAAGAGCTTGAGATCTAGCCAGAGTGTCCAGTGGTCGACGTAGTGAAGATCGAGGGCCATCCACTCGTTGAACTGGATGTTGGCGCGGCCAGACACCTGCCACATTCCGGTGAGTCCAGGCGGAACCGAGAGGCGACGGAGCTGCCAGGGCTCGTACTGGATGACCTCTTCGGGGAGCGGCGGCCGCGGGCCCACCAGGCTCATCTCGCCTCGGATGACGTTGAGCAGTTGGGGTAGCTCGTCGATGCTGGTTCGCCGAAGAAACCGGCCGACCGTCGTGACCCGAGGGTCTTGGTTGAGCTTGAAGATGGGACCCGGTTCGTCGCTCTGGAGAGTCTTTCGAAGAGCGTGGGCGTTGGGCACCATGCTGCGCAGCTTGAACATAGGGAAGCTGCGTCCGTGCTGTCCGACCCGTTGCTGGACAAACCAAGCGGGGCCACTGTCTTCGAGCCGGATGGCGATGGCCGCGACGGTGACGATGGGCGCGCTGAGAACGAGGAGAACGCTGGCGAAAAGAAGATCGATGGCGCGTTTGGCGGCTCGGGCGGCCTGGGCCTTGGGCGGGGAGACGAAGGTGATCAGCGTGCAGTGGCCCACACGGGAGAGCTGCGCCTGGGAAAGGGTGGCGTCGAGAAAGGTGGCGTCGACTGAGAGCGCGGCCTGGAGCTTGGCAGCGATGGCGTCGATGCGACGGAGCTGTCTGGCGGGGATGGGTCCGGCCGCGTAGATTTCGTGGATGCCCTGGGCTTGGGCGATGGCCTCGATCTGGGGGCTGTCAGCGGGAAGAACTGGACCGACCACCTGAATGCCCCACGCTGGATGCTGGAGGACGGCGTCTTGCCAGGGCGTCAGATCGGAGGGGCTTCCGACCAGCAATACTCGGTGAGCTCGCAACGGTTTCCATCGGGCGAGCGCCAGCATGGGCAACGTGAGCACGGCAAAACCGAGCAGCAGGCTTCGAGACACGGGCGTGAATCGCAGCAGTTCGAACAGGGCCAAGGACGTCAGGGTCGCGATCGGAACGGCGGTTCCTAGGGTCTGAATGGCGGCGCGAGGGCGCCAACTGCCGGTGGCGCCGAGCAATGCTAACCAGGTGGGGATGAGGATAAGTCCCATCCAAGTACTATTCTGTATGCTGACCGGCTGTAGAATCTGGGTGTTGGGGAGCAAGTCGAAGCGCCAGTACAGGTCCAGCTGGGCGCGGGCGACCAAGGCGAAAGCCCACAGCACGGTAAGCGCGAGGAGGTCGAGTAGGGGCTGGCGGCTGTACTTCACACCACCAGGCTAACCCGGTTATCTGCGGCCTATGGTAGAAGTCGTCAATGTCGCCGGTGTGAGCATCGGTCCGGGTTGTGGCCTGGTGTTTATCGCCGGCCCCTGTGTGCTTGAGGGCGCCGACCGGGTGCTGCGAATCGCTCGGGGTCTTCGAGAGATCTCGGAACGCCTTTCGGTGCCGCTAATCTTCAAAGCAAGTTTCGACAAGGCAAACCGAACGTCCCTCGACAGCTACCGTGGACCGGGTCTGCACGAGGGGTTGGCGCTCTTGGATCGGGTGAGGTCCGAGACGGGCCTGCGGATCACCACGGACGTCCACCTACCGTCGCAAGTCGAGGCGGTGGGCCAAGTGGTCGACCTGATTCAAATTCCCGCCTTCCTCTGCCGGCAGACCGACCTTCTGGTGGCTGCTGCCCAAACGGGCCTCCCGATCAACATCAAGAAGGCCCAGTTCGCCGCCCCGCAAGACATGAAACACGCGGTTCATAAGTGCCGCCAGTCGGGTGTCGGTGGCGTGATGCTCACCGAGCGCGGCACGCACTTCGGGCACGGAGACTTGGTGGTCGACTTTCGCGGTGTCCGTTGGATGCACGCGCTCGGGGTTCCGGTGGTCTACGACGCTACCCACAGCCTCCAGCAGCCGGGTGGCCGGGATAGAACCAGTGGCGGCCTGCCCGACCATGTTCCGGCGTTGGCCCGTGCCGCGGTGGCTACGGGCGTAGATGCGGTGTTCGCCGAGGTACACGACCGTCCCGAAGAAGCGAAGTCGGATGCCGCGACTCAAATGGCTCTGGCCGACTTTGAAGGCTTCGCCCGTTCACTGTTGCGGATCCGCGAGGCGCTCGCGGGCGTTTGAGTTTGGGGATTCGCGCCACAGTCTGCACCCCGGGTAGTTCCTTCAGATGCGGGTTGCCTGTGGCGACTGGGCTTACGAACAGACGATTAGTTGGTGGTATTCGGCTCGTCGCGGACGGTGACGTTGGTCATCGTCTTCACCTTGTCGAGCACCCAGATGGCAAGTTTGGCGTGATGCTGGGCGGGGTCGGGCAGGCGCGATCGGATAATCCGCACGACGGAATGCCAGGTAATTACACCGATAATAGGCGGCCCGATTAGTGCCAGGATGCCCAGTCCCGCGGTCTTGGCGGCCAGCAGGGTGAAAAACATCGCGGTGAGGGTGGTGAGCACCGCGGTCCAGCTGCTCTCGTGGCTGATCGCGGGGTGAGCGCTCCAGGCGAGAATCCACCGGACATCGCCGGGGTCGGCCACGCATCGGGACAGGCCTACTTGGAGCTCAAAGGCGTCGAGGGTCCGCTC
>JAACDH010000552.1 GCA_009936995.1 Rhodobacterales bacterium | reverse complement strand
GCTACTACGTAACCACTGTTCTAGCGAATGAGCTTACCCGCAAGCGCTGAACAGCCCCGATGCATACGGCCACACAGCGCGGCCGACGGACCCCAGCTACTTCAGGTGAATAAGGGTGATCTGGCCTTCGGGTTTCAACGTGATCATCTTGGACACTTTCACTTCGCCGACAGCTCCGGTGACCGTGAAGCTGTGGTTGCCCTCGGCGAGCTCGGAGCGCACAGGCAGCGGTCCTGCTGGGGTGCCGTCAATAAGCAATTGGTCGCCAGAGCGACCCGCGTAGAACACCATGATGGCTCCGATGCGAGCAGATGCTGTCGGAGCGGGGGCTTCGACCACGTCGGGCTCGCGCTCGGGCGTCGCCTGTGAAGTGCCCGCGGGCGGCGTCAACGACGCCGTCGGAACGGTGACCTCGGCGGCGTTATCGGTGACTGTTTGCGCCTCGGGTTCGACCTCTACTACCGCAACGCCGTCGTTGCCTGCGGCTGTGACGGGTTCAGGCTCCGGTTCTGGAGCGACGGGTTCTGGGGCGACGGGTTCTGGGGCGACGGGTTCTGGGGCGACGGGTTCTGGGTCAGGAGCAGCTTCGAGAACCGGAGTCTCGGTAACCGGTACCCCATTCGCGGCTGGGGCCGGCCGCGCGCCGTCCGCGACCTTTGGTGCGAAAATCTGCGGCGGCGGGTTTTGGGCGCCCGAGGAAAGCAGACCGCTAAAGAAAACAACGCCGACGACAGAGAGCAATAGGGCGACCATCGCGAACATCGCGAAAATGACCTTGCGATTACTGCTGTCCTGGGGCTGCTCCGGCTCGTGGATACGAGGCTGTGAATGCAGCGGGGTCGCGGTAGATATCTGACTCTCTGGAGGCCACTCGGGATCGTTGGGCGTGTTTTCGGGTCGCTGATAGACTTGGGTGCTTGGGTCTTCCAGGGGTGCATTTTCAACGTCCGGGGCCTTCGGCACCCGAGTATCGACATCGGCGTCCGTTGGCGCCGAATCCGCGGGCGCAGCGTCCGCTGGTGGAATCTCGGTGACCGGCCCTGTAGTGATAGACGTGGGCATCGAACCCGTGGCAGACACCTCGCTGCCGGAAGACGGGGAGAGCGGTGGTACGGCAGCAAGCGAGTCTTCGCCTTGCGCTACGCCCGCGATGGCAGAAGCCGTGTACTCACCCGTGAGCGGGACATCGAGGTCTCCCGTCGTCGGATCCGCCGCAGGGGCGTTAGTCCGCAGTGATACCTGCGCGCCTTGGGCCGCCATGATCTTCGGTTCGGGCACGTCGAACACAGACGCTTGTGCAACCAGCACATCTCCGTCGTCAAAACAGAAGTCGACGTGGTTGCTATAAGTTTCACCGCAGACTTGGCAGGATTTCATGACACCGTTGGGGATTGAATGCGGAATTCTACCCTCGTGAGTACGTTCGCTTCAAGTGTCGAGCGAGCACAATGCGTTGAATCTGGTTTGTTCCCTCGACGATCTGCATCACCTTCGCGTCGCGCATATAGCGTTCCACGGGATGTTCGCGGGTGTAGCCGTTGCCACCAAGTACCTGCACGGCGTCGGTGGTCACCAACATCGCAGAGTCGGTACTGACCAACTTCGCCATGGCCGCAGCGTTGCTGAACGGGCGGCCATTATCCTTAAGCCAAGCCGCTTTTTCAACCAGCAAGCGTGAGGTTTCGATCCGACAAGCCATGTCGGCTAACATAAAGCCGACGCCTTGAAAGTCGATGATCTGGGTCTTGAATTGCTTGCGTTCGGTCGCGTACCGAGCGCTGTATTCGAGGGCCGCTTGACTGAGCCCGACGGCAGATGCCCCGATGGTGATGCGACCAGAGTCTAGGGCAGCCATAGCCACCTTGAAGCCGAAACCCTCTGGGCCGATGCGATCCGAAACGGGCACGCGCACACTTTCCATCACCACTTCAACGGTGGGCGACGCACGCATGCCCATTTTTTCTTCTTTTCGTCCGAACGAGAGGCCCGCAGCGTCACCGGGAACGATGAACGCCGACACGCCCTTTGCGCCCGGGCCGCCAGTCCGTGCCATGACGATGTAGATGTCGGCCACACCGCCGTGGGTGATCCAGAATTTGGTGCCGTTGAGCACGTATTCGTCGCCCTCGAGCACTGCCGTGGACTTCAGACTCGCAGCGTCAGAGCCACTCTCTGGCTCGCTCAGAGCAAAGGCACCCAGCAACTCTCCAGCTGCCAACCCCGGTAACCAGCGTTGTTTTTGAGTGTCGGTGCCGTACATGTTGAGAATTACTTGTGGCAGCCCGGTAACCGCCACTGTGACGGCGTAGGCCGAGCTCACTTTTGCGATCTCTTCGAGCACGATGCAGTACTCGACGTATCCCAACCCCATCCCCCCGTATTCCTCGGGCGTCGGAATACCACAGAAGCCCATTTCACCCATTTGACGTACGAAGTCGATGTTGAACACCTCTCGTTCGTCGTCCTCACGGGCGGAGGGTCCGAGCGTAGCTACGCAGAACTCGCGGGCGGCGTCGGCAAGCGCTTGTTGGTCATCGGTGCGTTCGAACACGTTGGCTCCAGGGGAATGACAGCGAACCTAGTAGCCGAAAGCCAGTTGAACGGCATCCTGAGTGGGACATCCGTGCCAATTCGGATAGCCGCTAACCATGCGAATGACCCGACCCGCCCAATTTCTTCTGATCGCCCTCACCGGTTGCTCGACCAGTCTGTACCGCTACCACAGCAACAGCACGTCGCCACTCCAAAATCCGGTTCCCGCCGTCGGCATCGGCCCTGTGGCGATGGCTCATCTGGTGAACCCGATAGAAGACGTCCCCCCTGCTCACAGCGGGGTCTTTGTCGGGCACGTGCTGTTCTCGGGCGGTGTCGTCACTCAGAACGACGAGGCCGGACAACAAAACGTCGCGAAGGTGACCGCCGCAAGTGCCCAAGAAAAGTACACCCAGACGGTGTCCCAGCACGCCATCCAGGTGGTGATCGCTGCGGCCCAGCAGCGCGGCGCAACCCCCTCTACGTGGACGACCGATAGTTTACCGCCGCTGGTGATTTCCCCACGTCGAGGCACGCATCCAATGGACGGCCGCGACAACGTACCCCTGCCCCGCTTTACCGTGACGCCCAACGCGCTGGACGACGGTAGACTGGCGACGGTGCCACCCCAGGTCGATGCAGTCGTCGGTGTCTATGTAGTGCACTATTACAGCCACAACGCAGGTTGGTTCCTGGGGCAAAACTACGGGACCTCTGCGGGAGCGCGATACCGACTCTTTGTCGTCACCTGGGACGCACAAACCGGCACCCCGCTCGCATGGACTGACACCACGACTCGATTCCTGCATGAGAACGTCTTTCAGCCCAACAGCGGTCAGGTTGACGACTTCATGATCGACACGGAGTCCATGATGGAAAAACAAATCCGCCGTCACCTTTGGAGGTAACGACGGATGTTTCTTGTGCTTACGCCCGAGAAGCGCCCTGAAACACGCCGCTCGTTTATATACTATGCGGGAGGTTGTCCCGGAGGGCCTGCGGGCTTTTCGCCGATCTTGATGCCGCGTGCCTCGACGGCGGAGCAGCGCTCACCGAAGAGGGGGTAGCCAAACATCACCAAACCAGACGTGGTGGTGTGTGAACGTTGCGCCATCAGGTGCGTCGCCTCAGGCATCTTGTCGAGTGCGTGATACAGCGCGCGGCTCTCCTCGGGGGTAATTCCGCCGATAATACCGGCCAACGAAAAAGCCCCATTACTGGCGCGCACGGACGCTTTTTGATTGGAGAACAAGTGACCCCAGTCGATGAAGATATAGGTACCGCACTCTTCGTGGTTGGTCTTGCCCAGGACCGTGTAATCGGCCTTGGCAAACTCGGGATTCGCTCCAGGAACCGCGTGAACCTTACTCGTACAACCCGTTAGGGTCGCCGCCACAGCTAAGATAAGCAGTGCGCGTGTCATTCCATCTCCTTGACGGCTCAAGCCGTAGTGGTTGCCCGGACCGTATTGCCAGTGTGCGAACCCTGTCAAGCCGAAGGTGCGGATACTGCCGGGACCTCAGCCACATCGGGCGTTTCATTGCCCCATGATGCGGAAATGGACTCCCAATTTCCGTCACGGAACGCGAGGGTGTCGCGCTTGAGTACTTGAACCAAATCAGCATTATCGGAGAGCAGCGCCACCACCTCTCTGGCCTTGCCGGGCTTGGTATCCACGGTAACGACAGACAGTTCAACCACGCACGCGCCCGTACCCTCGCGGAGCACAAGTTTGGTAATCATTGGGCGAATATTGAGCTCGCGCATCACCTTGAGGCGCTTGCGACCCTTGCCTTTTCGAGTCTTGCCTTTTCGCGCGACCAGAATCTCATCCGCTTCATTTAATTCGGTGATCTTCGCGCTCAATTCGGCGCGGTCGGCCTCTGGGAACACCAATGTGTACTCGGCTCCTTGGTTCGTCACCATCAAGGACTTCTCACGCAGGTCGACCTCACTCACAGCGTGGACGCCAAATCCCAACGGCAGCGTCTTGGACAGGGCCATCAGTAGCTCTTGAGGGTCTGTCCGTCTGTGCAGCGTGATGTCGAGGTACTCGCCCATACTCTGCTGGCCAAGTGGCAACGCGGCGCTGAAGGCCATCTTTGGATGCGGGTGAAATCCCTGGCTGTAGGAGAGCGGCGCCTCACAACGGCGCAATGCACGCATCCACGTGTTCATGCTCTCGAGGTGAGAGAGGAAGTTCGCAGGTTTGGTGCGCGAGATTCGGAACCAAAGGCGTTGAATGACCTGGGGCTCGACGAACTTGGAGCGTGGCGTAGTTACAAACGCAGCCTCTGGGATGCGGCCCTTGACCGCATCCCGAAGCATGGACGCACACAGAGGCCGAACGTGGTCGATCACGCCGCAGCTGTGGCACTTTCTGTGGCGGCAGTCCGGCGCGTGTTCGAGGCGCTTGGCCCGCTCCCAATCGGCTTTCAGCCAGGACTTATCGACGAGTACGTCGATGTGGTCCCACGGCAGACGTTCGTCGGGATCGCGCTCGCGAAGGGCGTCCATCACGTCGTAACCGATATCGTCGATGGCTTTGACCCACAGGTCGTACCGCAAGTGCTCACTCCAGGCATCGAAGCGACAGCCGTTCTTGTAGGCCGCCTCAATGAGGTCTCCACCCCTGCGGTCAGCGCGGCTGACCAAGCCTTCGAGGAAGGTCTCTTCAGGATCGTGACGCCCAAACTTGATGTCCCCGTGGCGGTTGAGCCCTGCGCGAAGCACCGCTTGCTTGCGTTTGATCTCGGATGGCGGAATCTGCTGCGCCCACTGGAAGGGGGTGAACGGCTTGGGCACAAAGGTAGAGACGCCCAAGTTCACTTTGGCCCGCGGATTATGCTCTTTCCCTTCGCGAACCGTTCGCAACGCGAGGTCGGCGATTGCGACGATGTCGTCGTCGCGCTCGGTGGGCAGTCCAATCATGAAGTAGAGCTTCACATGGCCCCATCCTCGCTTGAACGCGCCATTGGACATATCGAGTAGGCCCTCGTCGGGAATCCACTTGTTGATGACCGAGCGGAGTCGGGGAGAGGCAGCTTCAGGAGCAACGGTCAGCCCGGTTCTGCGTGTCTCGGCCACCATATCGGCGAGCTCGACAGAGTAGCTATCCAGGCGAAGCGACGGCAGAGAAACGCTCACCCGCTTCTCTCGGGCGATCTGGACCGTCTCGTCGACCAGCTTCTTCACTTGACTGTGGTCGCAGGTAGACAGCGAAACCAGAGACACTTCTTCGTAGCCGGTGGTCTTTAGCGTGCGCTCCATAAGATCGGTAACGGACTCGATCGTGCGCTCGCGGACCGGTCGAGTGACCATGCCTGCCTGGCAGAATCGGCAGCCTTGGGTACAGCCACGCAGGACCTCTAGGCTGATGCGATCGTGCACCTGTTTGGTGTACGGAACGATGTAGTCGACCGGGAAGGTGCTGCCGTTGAGGTCGGGCGTGATGCGCTTGACGATTTTTGGCGCGTCAACGGCCGGCAAAATTCGGCCATCCTCCAGCGTTTCGAACGGGTACAACACTGGAACATAGATGCCCGGAAGCTTAGCCAACTCGACCAGCTTTTCGGCACGGCCGCCCCCCTTCGTGCGACGCAAGACCTCGGCGATCTCGACGATCACCGCCTCACCATCTCCGATGACGAAGAAATCGATGAACGGCGCGATAGGCTCGGGATTGAACACCGCCGGCCCGCCAGCACATGTCAGCGGATGGCTATCGTCGCGGTCCTTCGTCCGAAGGGGAATACCCGACAGATTCAAGATGTTGAGAATGTTGGTGTACGTGAGCTCGGACTGCAGGGTGAACCCCACCATGTCCATCTGATCCACGCTGTCCTTGGACTCCAGCACGAACAACGGCAGGTCGCGTTCACGCAGCTGCTGCTCCATGTCCAAGCCCGGGGCATACAGCCGCTCGCAGCGCGCCCATGGCAAGTTGTTCACACACGCGTACAGAATGTGAATCCCGAGGTTACCAAGTCCGATATCGTAGAGATCGGGAAAGGCCAGGGCCATCCGAACTTCGACGTCCTTCATGTCCTTGTGAACCGCATTGACTTCGGTGCCCAAGTAGCGAGATGGCTTCTCTACCCGAGGTAGAATTTCGTCCATGAGGATGTTCGCAAGATTCATCGATGCACCTGTGGGGAAGTACACAACTACCCCGGCTCGGGCCTCCCGTCTACCAGTGGGTTAAACGCTGCGAATGCGCCTTGCCCTACTTTCTCTGGGTCTCTTGTCCTGTGCAAAAGTCACCACAGCGACACCCCCACCCAACCGCCTGGCGGTTATCGAGGTGATCAGTGTCACCGGCTTGGGCTCCGACCGCGCCGAGTCACAGTTCACGCTGCAGACCAAACCCACCCAACCAGGCCTGTGGGCCATCGCGACCACACGCACCCAAGGTCGCTGGACCAGAAATGGCATCACCCAACGGTTCGACAGTGACAACGTACTGATGGGCGACCCGTGGCATCATCAACTGCAGCACGAAATCTCCGCCACCCCCGCGATCATCTGGATGGACGCCAACGGGCGACCCGAGCGCATGTTTGAAGAAGAGACGTGGCGCAGCCATGCCCGTGGGCGTGTCCTCGACCTCCAACTCCCCGCAGAGGCACTTCGGGTCGGCGAGAACCTGCTCGACCCAGTAGGACTGGTGTCTGATCTGGCGAGATACTTCCCGGGAACACCCACTTTGGAACAACCCTGGCGACGGATGGACCGCCTCAGCGGGATGCCGGTCATTCGAGAAGAACAGTGCCAGTCACTTGAGTCTGGAAAACAACGTTCCTGGCGTTGCGAGGGTACCTTCTCCCCAACTTCTGATGCACGAGCGGAGGTCCACGAGGGCACCAGCTGGACTCAACTCGCTATTGACCGCCGGGGGCTGGTCCGTCTCGAAGAAGGTTTTAGCGGCACAATGGTTGTGGCAACAGAAGACGGCTTCAAAGACCGCCCCATCGCGGGGCAACGCCTGGTCACCCGCCGATGAGTATTCGCGGCATCGGCGATGGATACGCGTTTCAGCGACTGCTCTGGCTCTTCCTCGGAACTGTGATCGTCCCTACCATTCTCCTATCTCTTTACGGCGTATCAGCGATTCGGAATCAGAACGCCTGGTTGATGCAACAGATTCGGCACCAACAGCAAACCCACCTCAAAGACAGCGCTCGCCACCTCTTTGTGCATGTGGAAGAACTCGACAAACGCGTTCGAGATCAGGTCATTCGGTGCCAGCTTTCCTCCGAAGAGTCGTGTGCGCCAAATTTGGCCGGCGTAGCCCATGTTTGGGTGTGGCCCGCCGATGTCGACCCGATTGAGCGCTTGGTGGCTGTGGGAGTCCCTGTCCCCAACAAAGGCGAAATCACCTGGTTCCACCCAAGCGATGGATCAGACCCCATCGGCACATTCGCAGAGGGTAGCGTCCGGGTCGCCTGGCAGATCAACATCGCTGCAATTCAAGACGACCTCGCTGCGTACGGCGAAAAGAATCTGCCGCCATCCTTGAATATTTCCCTGGAAGGCGCCGCTCCAGTAGAGATGTCTACCCTCGAAGAGATGCTCGAAAACTGGCAAGACGACCCCGTCGAAGATCTCCTCCTTCAGCGACCACTAAACAACAGGAGGCTC
>JAACDH010000551.1 GCA_009936995.1 Rhodobacterales bacterium | reverse complement strand
TGTAGCATCTGAACATCGACTTCGGTCATGGTCTTCTTCTGGGTCGGAGCGGTAACTTCAGCGCCCTCACTCGCGAGCTCGGGCGGCGTTTCGCCAGAGCAGGCAAGTAGAGAGAACAGAACAATCGCTAGCGCTTGCATTCAAACATCTGGATGCCCTGGAAGAAGTAGGCCAGCTCGATGGCGGCGTTCTCCTGGCTGTCAGAGCCGTGTACGGCGTTCTCGCCAATGCTATCGGCGTAGAGCTTGCGGAGGGTCCCATCGGCGGCTTCGGCGGGGTTGGTGGCACCCATGATTTCGCGGTTGCGAAGAACAGCGTTTTCGCCTTCGAGCGCGATCACGGTGCAGGGACCGCTGGTCATGAACTCGACAAGCTCACCGAAGAAAGGACGCTCACTGTGGACAGCGTAGAAGCCTTCGGCCTGTTGCTGGCTGAGCCAAACCTTACGAATGGCAGCAATGTTCAGGCCCTCCGACTCGAAACGAGCGACAATCTTGCCGATGAGGTTCTTGCCGGTTGCGTCGGGCTTGATAATCGAGAGGGTGCGTTCGATGGCCATGTCATATGCTCCATGCGCAATGAGATGCGCGTTGTTCGAGACGGGCGACTAACCAGAACGGCGCTCGGTGTCAGCCCCGTGCAACGAACCGTGCGTTCCAGGTGTCGAACGAAGCCCTTCTCGGCAAAAGATCTCGAAAACGCCCTGCACATCGCCATCGAAGACCACAAATAAAAAGGCGCCAATCCCCTCCGACCCGAAGTCGATGACGATTGGCGCCGCTTTCGCGAAGCGGTGAGCTAGACGCCAAGCACCTTGGCCATCATTTCGCCCATGCCGCCGGGGGAGCGCACGATGTGCACACCGGCAGCCGACAAGGCGTCAAACTTGCTCTCTGCCGTGCCCTTACCACCGGAGATGATGGCACCGGCGTGGCCCATACGACGTCCCGGAGGAGCCGTTGCACCTGCGATGAAGCTGACCACCGGCTTGGTCATATTGGCCTTGATCCAGGCAGCCGCCTCTTCTTCGGCCGTACCACCGATCTCGCCGATCATGATGACGGCTTCGGTCTCGGGGTCGTTGTTGAACAACTCGAGCACGTCGATGAACTTGGTGCCGATGATGGGATCACCACCGATACCCACCGCACTGGATTGCCCCAAGCCCACAGCGGACAGCTGTCCAACGGCTTCGTAGGTGAGCGTTCCGGAACGCGACAGCACGCCGACGTTCCCAGCGGTGTGGATGTGCCCAGGCATGATGCCCATCTTGCACTGATCCGGCGTGATCACACCAGGGCAGTTGGGACCGACCAGACGGGTGCGGCTGGTCTTGAGGACTTCGGCAACTGCAACCATATCGCGAACAGGAATTCCCTCGGTGATGCAGATGGCGAGCGCAATCTCAGAGTCGATAGCCTCGAGGATGCCATCCGCCGCAAACGGAGGAGGCACGAAGATCATCGTGGCGTTGGCCTGGGTCGCAGCAACGGCCTCGGCAACCGTGTTGAAGATCGGCACACCGGTGTCTTCGAAGGTTTGGCCGCCCTTACCGGGGACCACGCCACCGACCACATTGGTGCCGTATTCCATACACATTTTGGTGTGGAAAGCACCGGATTTTCCGGTAATTCCCTGGGTAATGACTCGGGTATTCCTGTCTACAAGGATCGCCATGATTTACTCCGAGATGGCCTTGACGATAGCGGAGGCCGCTTCGTCAAGAGAGGTTGCGGGCGTGATGTTCAGACCGGATTCGGCCAGAATCTTTTTACCGAGCTCAGCATTGGTGCCTGCGAAACGAACCACAAGAGGTACCGTTAGGCCCACTTCCTTGACAGCCGCGATGACACCCTCGGCGATGACATCACACTGCATGATGCCGCCGAAGATATTGACCAGAATTCCCTTCACCGCGGGGTCCTTGGTGATGATCTCGAAGGCCGCGGTGACCTGCTCACGACCGGCGCCGCCGCCAACGTCGAGGAAGTTAGCCGGCATGGCACCCTTGAACTGGATGATGTCCATGGTGGACATGGCCAGGCCGGCGCCATTAACCAAGCAACCGATGTTGCCGTCGAGCTTGACGAAGCTCAGACCCCACTTGCCCGCTTCAATCTCGGTCGCTTCTTCTTCGTGAAGATCGCGGTACTCGGCGATGGCTTTCTGGCGGTACATCGCGTTGCTGTCGAAGGACATCTTGCAGTCCAACGCCACCACGGCGCCCTCGTTAGTCACCACCAACGGGTTGATCTCGACCATGTCGGAGTCGGTCTCCATGTAGCACTTGTACATGTTCATGAAGAATTTGCTCGCGGCGCGAACTTCCTTGCCACTAAGACCGATCTTAAACGCCAACTGACGCGCTTGGAAGGCGGTCATTCCCGATGCGGGGTGCACCAGGATGTTGTGAATCTCTTCGGGCGTGTCGTGGGCAACATCCTCGATGTTCATTCCGCCGTGCTTGGAGGCCATAAACAGAATTCGATTCTCGGAGCGATCGAGCATCACCGAGAGGTACAGCTCGCGATCGATGTTGCAACCCGCTTCGATGAACACGGTGCGAACCAGCTTGCCCTCGGCTCCCGTCTGCTTCGTCACCAGCGTGTGGCCGAGCATGGACTCGGTGTGCTTGCGAACGTCTTCTAGGCTGAACGCGAGACGAACACCGCCCTCACCTTCGTCGACGTCGTCGCCATTCACAGCGAGCGCGATGGCTTCAGCAGAGACCTGCTCAATGAAACGGCCCTTGCCGCGTCCACCTGCGTGAATCTGGGATTTAACGACCCACACCTTGCCACCGATTTTCTCGGCAGCTGCGACGGCTTGGTCCCCGCTGGTGGCCGCGTGGCCTTCCAGCACCGGAACGCCGTAGCGACGCAGGATTTCCTTGGCTTGATACTCGTGGATTTTCATCCTGGAACCCCTAATTCCGAACGGCCGGACACTATCCAACCGCTCTAATGTACTTGTAAATGCCGGGAATTCCCGGCGGCACTGTCGTGGGACTAGCCCTGATCGACAGCGATGAACTTCGGACGGTAAATGGGTACGCCGCGGCCGCCGCGAGCACGGGTGCGCTCATCGACGATCTGCGCAGCGATGCCGGTCATCCGCGCCAACCCGAACAATACTGTGTAGTAGTTCGAGTCGGTGAGACCGCTTGCGTTGAGCAGCGAGCCCGAGACGGCATCGACGTTAGGATACGGATTGGCCACCTTCGGCATCTCTTTGAGGACCCGAACCGCGACCTTGCGCAGCGTGCTGGCCGTTCGGTAGAGCGGGTCGTCACCGTACAGCTTAGCGCCCAAGGCGTACTGAATAGTGGCGCGAGGGTCTTCGGCCCGCAACACAGCATGGCCGAACCCGAAGACCTTGCCACCGCCCGCGAGCTTTTCGCGGACAAAGGTCTCCACACTGGCTTCATCATCGGTGCCGATCTGCCGAACGAAGTTCAGACAGTCTTGGTTGGCTCGACCATGAAGCGGCCCCGACAGGCCAGCCATCGCAGCGCCGACCGCGCTGTACATATCGGCATGGCCCGAGGCCACCGCCTTGCCCGTGAACGTAGACAGATTGCCGCCACCGTGGTCCATGTGCAGGATATAAAACGTGCGAAGCAAGCTGGTAATGCGCCTGGGATCGGCTCCTGGAACACCGAGCATATACACGAAGTTCTCGATCAGTCCCAGATCGGACCTAGGCGCAATCGGATCACCCCAACCAGACCGCAGACGGAAGATCGCCGCCACCAGCTGCGGGGCACGAGCGATCAGGTTCCGGGCGTCTTCAGCCCAGTCTCCGGTTTTACAAGTCATCCCCAGCAGGGTGAGACCGTTGCCCAGCCACTCCATGGGGTGACCTTCGCGAGGAAGCATCCGAAGCACGTCGAACACGCGATTGTCGATGCCTTGACGAGACCGGAGATCGTCGCTGAACGCGACGAGTTCGTCGGCGCTGGGGAGATGGTGCTCCAGGAGAAGAAAAGCGACCTCTTCTGGGTCCTTGAAGGCGAGGTCGGCGATGGGATGCCCAACGTACGACACGCCCTTTATGGGGTCGACCTTCGATGTCCGACACGTGCCCACAGGGATTCCACGCATCCCGGTATCAAGATGTGCGGAGGTCAGCGTGAACAGGACGTCGTCGGACATGAACACTCCCGGCTACTTGCCGCCAAACACCGCACGCCAAACCATGGCGATAGGGTCGTAGTAGCGAGATACAACGCGTTCTTTCAGCGGAATAATTGCGTTGTCGGTGATGTTGATATGTTCGGGGCAAACCTCGGTACAACAACGAGTGATGTTGCACATACCGCTGCCATACTGCTCTTTCACGGCAGGAATACGGTCGACGGTGTCGAGAGGATGCATGTCGAGGCTTGCAGCGCGAACCATGAACCGAGGACCGACGAATT
>JAACDH010000550.1 GCA_009936995.1 Rhodobacterales bacterium | reverse complement strand
CGCCTGGAAGTACTCTGGAAGCTGCACGCCGACTGTCTTCGACATGTCGGTGATGGCCTGGCTCTGATCGCGGATGTCCTTCGGCTTGGTCTTGGGGTCGTTCACGATGTTGTCGAGCGCCCAATCGAGCATGATCGCCAGCTTGGCGAGGGTCCTGGCGGCATTTGCCGCACGGTAGGCGTCCTTGAACTCCTTCACGACAGGGAAGCCCTCGGACTGCGCGCTCTTGACGAGCTGGAGCACGGGTGTGAGCTCCTTCACACCTGGATTTAACTTCTCCCGGTCAGGGTTGTTGAACAAAAGCTGCTGCTTTTCTTTGCTGGTCAAAATTTCAGGGTCGTCCAACTTGTCCTTCGGCGGGCACATCGCCTGCAGGGCGTCGGCCTTCTCGCCGAGGGCAGTCGCGTGGAGGCGGCGGGCTGTCTCGAGGACGCTTTCCGCCCAGAACAGCATGCACCGGCCGTCCTCTAAGTTCGCGTCGAAGTCGGCGCGCTCCGTCTCCGACCACCTCTCGCGAACTGTGCTCTTCAGGAACATGCCGAACGCCGCGCGCTTGTCAAGCAAGGACTTGATGGTGGCGAACGACTCGGGAAAGCAACTGCCCGCGGCGCAAACCTTGGATCCCAAAATCCCGAGCTCGGCGAAGCGAATGAGGTAGTCCACGCGCAAGCTCTGCAACTCGTCTGCGCTGGCGAGCACGCGCAGCTCCTCCGTCACAGCGGAGATGTCCAAGGCTGCAGCTTCATCGCGGAGAGACTCGAACGTCGGGTCGACACCTTTACCGAAAGCAGGAGGGCCCGCTTGCCCCGAGGCCTTCGCGACGTCCCGGCACAGACCGAAGGCCTTGGACGCGGCCTCCAGCGGCTTCGACATGCACCCCTGCATGCGCTCCCGCACCTTGGCGCACATGGTCTGGAAATGGTCCTGGGCAGCCCCCTGCCGCCCTGAGCGTCGTCCACGACGTTGTTTCTGACCCGCCAGGAAAGCGACGAGGCAAAGCAACCGGAAGCACCCCAAAACAAAACGCCAGCAACGCGCGAAAATATGCCGCGCGGGCCCCGGGGCCCAGCCTACTGCAAGAAACCGCGGAAACGTTCAAGGCAACAGAGAACCCTTTAAACCCCAACGTGTCCGTGATGGTCTTGAGGTGGACGTTGACGGTGCTCCAGGATGACATCGACGCGGCAGACGACGAATACGAATCCTCGGTGGCCAGCGTGTCCCTCCACTGGTTGACCGCCTGGAACCGACCAAGCTCGAGCACGCACACCATGTCCTCCCGGGCCATATCCTCGGAGCCGTTGCCGTCGGATGCCTTCTTGAAGACGTAGTTCTTCTGGAACCCTTTCATGCAAAAGGCGCAGGCGTCAACCTGGAGCCGTTGGGACGGCTCACCGTCCGCGCTGACAAGCTTCGAAGCGATGCGCAGCATGTTGATGATGGCGTCCTCCTCTGCATTTGTAGTTTTGCCCCAGTTGGCCGTCACGCTGAAGTAGACCGCCCACTTGCCCACAGCGCACGCCGCGAGCACGTGGGCAACCTTGTCGACCGTCAGGGCCCAGTCCAGCATCACAGCCGCGCCAATCGACCAAGTCGGATCATGTGCCCAGGTGTTCCAAAGGTCCACGTTCTCGAAGTCCTTGAGCTCCAGGGCGTCCGCCGACAAGATGTTCTTCAAGTTGGCCTTGTATTCCCCGAGCTGCGCGAGCGCCACCGCCCCAGCCTTGAATGACGCAAGCTCCTTGCCGGCGCGCTCGACCAGCTTCTCCCCAGCGTGGTCAAACCTGCCGAGAGTGCCGAGCAGCTTGTGCTTGGTCTCCTCCTTGGTCAGGCTGCCGACGATCTCCTCGAGATCATTCGCGTCCCGCTCGCACTCCAACGGCCAGACGCAGAGAACCCTGCGGAACTCCTTCACCTCCTGGACAACGCCCTGGTCCAAGACACCGCTCGCTTCCTCGGTCGCCAATACCCAGAGCCGGGCGTCGAGGCGCGAGACCAGGTTATTCTCGGAGACATCCTCCTGCTGCAGGATCTTGACAATGGTGTCCTTGATGGCCGTCTGCTGGAAAGCCGCTGCCTGCGAGACGTCATTGATGAGATTTCGGCTCATCAACTTGAACTTGCAGAGGTCCGCGGCGTACTGCGGGTGGTCGGCCAGCTCGCTGAGGACCTCGTAGTGGGTCACCCAGAAGAACTTGCAGTCCAAGATAAAGCTCTTGTCCGCCAGGAACGCAAGCAAAGTCCCGAACGCCGTCATCCAATCCGAGAGAGCCTTTTCGTCGGCTGAGCTTCGGCGGTAAGCGGCAAACATCTTCATGCACGACTCCATCGCCTGGAACGAGACTTTCGCTGCAATGGCAACCTTCTTTTCTTCGTCACTGCCACTTTTCTCCTCGTCCGAAGCCTTCGCCATGTACCGTTTAATGTTTTTCTGCTGGACTGCCCACTTGTCATTGAAATAAACCGAACTACAGTTAGCCAGCCGGAAGCGCTCAGACTCGCGGGCGAGAAGATTCTGCGTCGATTCAGGGATTCGTCCGGCACTTTTCTTCTCAGACCCGGCCGCGCCGCCAGCCGCGGGAGCCCTCGACGACCTGAGAAGGGGGCCGAATGCTGGCT
>JAACDH010000549.1 GCA_009936995.1 Rhodobacterales bacterium | reverse complement strand
GAAGGCGAGATTTCTGCGGTCAGCCACATGGGCAGCGGCATTTACGAGGCGACGTTCACGCCGGCTGATTCCGACAGCAGCGGCAGCGTCACCATCGAAGCCTTCGTCGAGGGCTCCAAGATTCAGCGAGACTCCGTCGAAGTGGCCATGGTGCCGCGTCGCGCTACGGATGTGGCCTGGAGCGTGAGCCCCGAGACACCCAACCCCGACACCGAAACGGTGAAGGTGAAGGGCGTGGGTACCGGCAGCAATGGCGAGCCGATTGTGGGTCGTCTGTTGTATGCCAATATGGAGGCCGGAAGCCTTCGTGGCGGCGCCGAAGAGGGCGATGACGGCGAAGTCGACTTGGTGGTCCAGCTGGAAGCCGGCTCCGCCAAGATGGACCTGGTCTATGGCGCTACGCCCACCGAGAATGCGGTCTCCAAGGTGTTGGTCCTGCCCAAGCTTGGGCACGCCGTTAACGATGGCATGAGCGAGACCGAGATTGTCATCGTGACGGTCGACCAGTTTGGCTACCCCGTCGCCAATCGCAAGGTCACCCTGTCCCTCGAGTCCGGCGACGGTGCCATCCCCGACAAGATCACCACCGACGACCGCGGCATCGCCCGGGTGGCCTACACCTCTGGCACCCAGGTCGACTTGGTCAGTATTCGTGCCAGCTCCTTGGACGCAAATGGCGTGGGCGCTTTGGTACAAGCCAAAGAGGACGCTGAAGTCGGCAACCTGCGCCTCTCCGGTTCCTCGGCACACCGCCAACTCAGTCGTTCTTGGCGCGACATCACCCAGTCGCTAACCATCACCCCGGACGCCTCTGCGCCGCCACCCATTCCGGTCATCGAGCTCGCTGCAGCCGACGCTGAAGTGACCGAGATCGAACTGGTGTACTTCCCCGCCGAGGCCGCACCCGGTGGCGAGGTCCTGCTGCGCGCTATTCCGCGTACCGCAGACGGAAAGGGCGTCCCCAGTCTGGAACTCGACGTCCTCACCAGCGCGGGCGACCTGGGTGACACGGCCGAGACCAAGGGCGTGTACGAGACCATCCTCACGGTTCCCAAGGATGGCGTCGTCGAGGCCAAGATTAGCGTGATGACCGCCAACGACACCTTGAAGCGTGTCAAGATCGTCATCAACCCCGAAGCTGCGGGGCCCGACGGTCCCACCGGCGCCATCTGGGGCCCCATTGCCGAAGAGGGTCCCGAGGAAGAAGCTTCTACGGACGCGGTCGCCGCGGTCCAGCCCGAAGCGCCGCAAGAAGAGGCCGAGGTTAAGCCTCCGAAAGCGCCCAAGGTGAAAGCCGAAGCAAGCGACCATCGCTGGTTGCGTGCCAAGGCGAGCGCGGTGGTCGGCCTGTACTCTTACGCTCAGCGCCCCAGCCCCGATCCGGGTCCCATTCTGGCCAACAGCTTGGTGGTGGGCGACGGCTCCTCCCCCGCCACACCGGTCGGTTTCGAGGTGGCTGGACGCGCCTACCATCCCGACATTCCCTACGTCGGTGGCCAAGTCAGCTTCCGAACGGCGAACTACAGCATCGCCTCTGCCGCCTTCTCCGAGCCCGCCACCGATTGGCTCTACGACATCCAGGCAAACATCCTTGGGCGCTTCCCGTTCGACGTGGGCTCCGATCAGTACTGGGTTGGCGGGAAGGCCGGCTTTCACTACGACGACTTCATGATCTTCACCGGCTGCCTCGACCCCGGCTGCCAAGTGAATTTCGACCCCCTCGCACTGGCCGGATTGGGCTTGGGCGCAGAAGTTGGCGCCGAGATTGGCGACCTGTTCTTCGTCGGCGGCTACACCCACGGCCTCGCCCAAGGCACCGTGCCGTACAGCAGCACCGTCGACGCCGAGATTGGTTACGAAGTCATCGAGAACGGTTTTGTCGACGTCGGATTCAACTGGATCGACCGCGTAGTTCTGCTCCAGGGTGCCGATAGCGGCATTGAGCGCGGCCAGGTCAGCGACAGTCAAATGGTCTTCAAGCTTGGCGTTGGCATGGCGCTGTAGCGCTTCCCACCCCAAGAAAGCGCCCAGACGGCAGCGATGCGGTCTGGGCATTTTTTTGGCCGGAGAGAGTGGAGATTGGGAAGTTTAGTTCCGATTATAATGGGAAGTAGATAACTCGATAGATATTTGAATTCCCACCTGCAGATAGATTCGGATTCACTACATTTTGGGACATAAACAGTATCGCAGCGGCACGTCACCTCGAAAATCATGTGCAATTTAGATCCACCGGGTCTTCACGAAAACGACGGTTTAGCGTTTATTCAAAGTTGGCACGGTGTCTGCATTGGCCCATACCGACATCCGGACGACTGGTTCGGTAACCG
>JAACDH010000087.1 GCA_009936995.1 Rhodobacterales bacterium | reverse complement strand
GAACATCGACCGGTGGGTGGCTACGGCCAACGTTCACTTGCTGGTTCGCACCGAGAGAGCCGGCACATGAAGTCTACTCGACGTAGTTTTTTGCTATCGGCCTCTGCCATTGTTGCGGGCTGTGGCCCTGGAGAGGGCACCATTTTTCGGACCGTCTCCGGCTCTGCGGACACGGGAACGTCGGGTAGTTCAACCCAATCGACCCCCAACACGCTCACCGACACCTGGTCGTATGAGCCGGGCCCCGAGCCACCGCCGTGGGTCCCCGAAGGTCAAGAAGACGAAGACGCCTTTCCCTTTGGCGTACAGACCGGGGACGCTCGCTTGTCTTCGGTGGTGGTCAGCGTCCGCTGTTACGAGCCCAACCTGCGAATGGTGCTGGTACGAGGCGTCGAGGATGGCTGGGAAGATGCCGGCGAAGTGGTCGATCTCCTCTCCGACGGCGACGTTGTCCAGATCGAGCTCGAAGAGCTGGTTCCCGACACCACCTACGCCGTGGCTTTCTACGCCGACGACGGCGTTCGGCGCAGCAGCCCTTCCCGGTTCCGCACCGCCCTCTATCCGGGCGCTACCCGCGTGGTCCGCTTTGGGGCCACCTCCTGCTTGGGCGGAAATCACCCGTGGCCCACGCTCACACATGCGTCGGGCGAGCTGTTCGACTTCTTTGTGCTGCTGGGCGACACCATCTACGCCGACTGGAGTTGGGGCGGCTCGGGTTTCGAGGAGAATTGGGAAGACGCACTGCAGATCACCGGTATGCGCGACCTCACCCAGTCTACTAGCCTGGCCGCCACGTGGGATGACCACGAGGTGGAGAACAACTGGGACATCGACGAACCGGGTGTGCTCGACACCGCCCTAGCGTCCCTTGAAGCCTTCCGTCGTGCCATTCCCCAGCGGGTGGGTAGCCAGGGGTCGGGCTTGTGGCGGTCGATGCAATGGGGCGACTCGGTCGAGCTGTTTATGCTCGATTGCCGCGGTGAGCGGTTTGGCGGCGATTACATCTCTCAAGAGCAGATGGACTGGCTTAAAGACGGTCTGCTCAACAGCACAGCGCGCTTCAAGATCATCGCCAACTCAGTGCCTATCACCGACATGAGCGACGTGTACTTTGGCATCGACGCGGTCGATCGTTGGGATGGATACGCTAATCAGCGCGACGAAATCCTCGACCACATCCGCGACAGCAACATCCGTGGCGTTTTGTGGATTGCCGGCGACTCCCACTTTGGCGACTTGGCGCACGTGGGACGTCCTGGAAGTCTGCATCACTTTCAATACGAGGTGTTCTGCGGCCCGGGTGGCAGTGACCTCAACCCGGTGGTGTGGCTGCTGAACCCCAACGACCACTACGAACAGGTGGTGAAGGAGTTCAATTACGTCGCGTTCGAGTGCGACCCCGACGCGGGAACCATTCAGGTGGCGTTCATCGCCGACGATGGTGGCGTCATCGCCAACCAGACGCTGTCGGTGTAATTGCTCCGGACATTAGTCTGTATTTTGTTCCTGTCTGACGGTGTCTTCGTCCGCGGTCTCCTCTGCGGCGAGGTAGATCTGCACGCGGCGGTTTCGCTGGCGACCGTACGGCGTGTCGTTGGGGGCGATGGGGCTGCGTGCCCCCCGCGGGATGATCTCGAAGTACATGCCAGGGAGGTTTTTCGTCAGCAGACCGCGGACCGCCTCGGCGCGGGCTTGGGACAGACCCACTTCGTCTTCTTCGCGGTTGTCGGTGTAGCCCTCGAGCACGATGTGTCGGTACTCGCCTGCGCGTTCTTGGAGCTCGCTGACCAGCAACTGCAGGCGGGCTGCGCTGCGTTGGTTGGGTATGGTAACGCCGGGCTCGAAGTGGATAGTCTCGCGGAGTGGCCGGGCACTATCGAGGCGTTCTGGGCGTAGGAAAAGTGGAACAAAGCGCTTTTCGTCGACGACTTCTTGGCCGGCGGGCGACAGCGCGTAGTCGATGAACTCTTTGGCGATACCTTTTGGAGCGCCTGCCGTGGACAAGTACAGGTCGTGGTACAGCGGGTAGGCGCCGCGGATGATGTTCTGTTGGGTGGGGCGAACGGCCGGACCGTTGGGGTCGGGGCGCAACCCGAGCGGTTTGCCAGCGCCCTCGGACAACGACGCGAAGCTGATGGCGCTCGGATCATCACGAAGGGCGATGGTGACGTCGGCCGTGGACAGGACCTCGACTTGGCCGTGTACGCCCTTGGGACCGCAGAAAAAATCTTCGAAGAGGGTGCGGCTGCCGGTGTTGGTTTGTTGAGCGATTGCTCGGATGGGCGAGGCTTCGAGGCCCAGGAACGACCAATCATCGATTTCGTGGGTGCAGAAAATACCGATGAGTTGATCGTAGGTGAGGCTGTCGGTGTAATTGTCTCGATGAACCGAAACAGCGACCACGTCCACGCCTACGATGTGGCGCGTTGAGGCATCGAGGGCGTAGCCGTTTTCGGTGGCCTGCTCGACCTCGTTGGGGTTTGCTTCGCGCGTGCTTGCGGCGATGTCTAGTTCGCCCGCAAGCAACCCCCGTATTCCCTCTCCGGAGCCGCCGCCTCCGATCTCGAACCGGATGGTGCCTCTGGATGCCACATGGGTATTGGCGAGTGCGGGCACCAGCTGGCCGGTGATGGCTTCGGAACCACCAATCCGCAAGGTTGGAGGGCCTTCTGGTGTGTCGGGAGAGTTTTCTCCGCAGCCCAGTGTGCCCATAGTGCCTATTAAGAAGAGTGGCAGCCACCCACGCATGTGATTTCCTCCAAGGTGAGCTTACTGGATGCGAGCCCCAGACCCAACTGTTTGGTGAAGGCGATGTAGTCTGCGCTCCAGAACCGAGAGGCCGATTTGAATCACGAGACGTGTACCCCTACACCGCGATGTTAGGGGATACCTGGGTATGCGGTTCGTCGATCTTGGGATCAGCGCGCCTATAGTTTAAGGTCGCGGACACACTGAACTCAGCCGTCACGGGCACCACTAATTTTCGTACATTCTCGGTGTGGGGCGGAGGTCTTCGATTAGCCGGTCGAGTGCGCCGTCTTCCGGGAACAAGATCTCGTCGATGCTGCCTTCTAGATAGCGACGGCGAAGTTCCTCGATCAACGCCTCTCGATCCCTTTTCTTCCGTAGGGTATCGAAAGCTGCAGTGCAGCTTAAGCGGCGGTTTTGCGAAGACGAAAGCGAAGGCGCTTGATACCTTGGCTGCGGAGCTGGCAGGCACGTGATTCGGTGACGCCCAAGACCTTGCCGATTTCTTTGAGGGACAGCTCGTGCAAGTAGTACATGGAGACGGCGGTTCGCTCGCGCTCGGGCAGGTAGCGAATGGCGTGCAAGACCTGAGTGCGGGTTTCGTCGGCCGCGTGACTGTTTGCGATGTCGACACCGGAGTCGATCTGCTCGACCAGAGGCGTTTGGTTGTCGTCGCTGACTGATTGGTCGAGGCTGTGAAGAGAACGAATCTGCGCATCGCACTCGAGGCTGTTGAACCGCTCTTGGGTGAGCTCCAGAGCCGCCGCAATCTGCTTGCGATCTGGGTCGTAGCCGTGGCGAAGGCGGAACGCTTCCTTGACGCGCTTGATGGAATCCGACTTGCGACGAACTGAGCGGGGGACCCAGTCCATGGCGCGAAGGGTGTCCACGATAGCGCCGCGAACCCGGTGACGGGCGTAGCTGTCGAACGGCACCGAACGAGTATTGTCGAAGCGGTCGATGGCGGCCATCAGCCCAAGCACACCGGCGCTGATTAGGTCGTCCAGCTCTACTTGTTTGGGTAGTCTCTGATGAATACGGCAGGCCATGGCGCGGACCATGGAGTAGTGCCGTATGACCAGCTGTTGTTGTCGGTTCGATTCGGTTTGTGCGATTGCGTGCATTTTCCGTATTCCTCCCAATTGTGGAAGGTAGGTGCAGTATGTGTGCCAACTTATATTTATCCTGGATCCACGAACAAACCATCGGTTTCAAGATGACCTCTGTTTTGTCGTGTCATCGTTGACACGTAATAGACCCAGGGTGTGTTTCATGGATGCAGCGTTTAGTTTCACGTTGGATGTTGGACTCAGCCGGCTTGTAGAACGTCGGGCTGTGCTCCGGTGACCTCGGGCGCTTGGTCGTTGCGACAACAAATAATGGCGTTTAGCTGTTCTTTAATGCGCCTTTCGGTGTCGGAACGCTGCTCGCCAAGGAACATTCGACTGATCCACCACTCCGCTTGGGTGACGTCTGGTGCGGAGACGGTCGCGATGATGGGGATGCCCCACTCTGACGCCATTAGGACAGCGTCGGCGGTCTCTTTGTCTTCGATCTCTCCGATGCAGAGCAGATCGGCGCCAATGCGAATGGCCTGGCGAATACCGGTGGCATAAGTTGGCACGTCGACGCCCACTTCGCGCTGGGCGATGGTGGCGACTGCATCTCGGTACAAGTAGTTTAACGGGGCCTCAAGAACGACTGTGTGTCCACGAATACGGGCGTTGTAGCCGCTAATGAGTGCGCCGAGCAGGGCGTGCCGGTTGTCGCCACAGAGCAGCAGCAGTCCGACTTTACCCACCATGGTCTCGATCTTGTCGTCGACGCCCAGCTCGTAGAGGGCGGGACTTTGGGTGTTGACCCGCTGTACGATGGCAGAGAGGATGCCACGTTGCCGGTACACGTAGGCGCGAAAACGACCCACACCGTTCAGGCCGAAGCTGAAGGATTCGTCGGTGATGTTGGCTACTGCGAGTTCTTTTTGGGCCAAGGAGCACAGCGCGAACACGGCTTCCTGGGCGTCTCTGGGGGTGAGAGAAGGGAGATCGGTGGGGGTCAGAGAACCCTGTACGCGGATTAACGGGCGAGAGGGCACCTTGAAGTGAATCTCAGTGGCCCCTTTGTCAGCGGCTGCGCGAAGCAATTTTACGATTGCGTCTCGGTTTAAACTCATGGGTTCTCCAGCAAGATATTCCTAGTATCGGTCTGCGTGGAGTGGAGATGAATAATAAGTGTGTCTTTCTGTGCAACTTTTGTAGCTAGCACGGCAATCATGGCACCACCGCGTGTTGTGTGGTCGACGCCCATTCCAAGGATGACATATATGCTTCCTGGATTTTTTGCGGTTGTACGTTCAGGAAGTTTACGTCGTCCCATCGGCACTGCTCGTGGGCCTCTACGCAGGAGAGCGCCGCTCCGATAATGCCACTTCGGTGTACCAGCGCGGCCACCACCTCGTCATCTAGGGGGAGCACCCGCAGCACCTCTTTGAGGGGTGCGTCGAGCAAGGCCGGCAAGATGGAGAATAGCCCGACCACATAGAAGGGCTCGGGCCGCGGCTGTCTGGTCTCTTTGGCCAGGAGTTCGCACATCTTTGCCCGGACGGCAGCGGTAATGAACAGCTCTCTCGGCTTGTCGTCGATACTGGCAAGGGCGATGAGGCTAATCCACATGCGCGTGAAGTCCAGACCGAGCAACGTCAGCGCGTGTTGCATGGACTCCACCTTCCCAGGCAAGCTGTAGTAGGCGCTGTTCACAATCCGCAAGAAACGGAAGCTCAGGCCGACGTCCCGGCTGATCAGTTGATTGAGTTCGGCTATCGTCAGGTTGGGGTCATGAATCCGAGCCAGCAGCTGGAGCAGAGACACGCGGCTTGTCGGTATCTTTTGGCCCCGGATGTGTTTGGGTTTGGCCAGGTAGAACCCCTGGAACAAGTCAAAGCCCATGCGCTTGCACTGTTCCATTTGCGTGCTGTCTTCTACTTTCTCGGCGATCAGCTCGGCGTCAAAGGAGCGAAGCGCTGCGACTGAATGTCGGAGCTCGGCTGGGCGGAGCGCCTGGACATCGAGTTTGATGTAGCTGGCCATTTTCACCAGAGGCAGCCATTTCTCGTCCCAGATGAAGTCGTCGAGCGCGATACGATACCCCTCGTCCACCAGCAACTGCACCTGTCGTACCAGGCCTTCATCCACATACATGTCTTCGAGAATCTCTAGCACGACTCGTTTGGCGGGTAGCATCTTAATGATGCCGCTGCGGAGAAGGTTCTCGGTGAGGTTTACGAAACCGGGCTTGTTGTCCAGCATATCGGCACCACCGCCGGAGAACGCGTTTACCAACACCCGCGCCGTGGCGTGGTCTCCGTCGACGAACACGGCGGTGTCGTCTTCGTCATTTCTGCGGAACAGCAATTCGTAGCCCATCAGTGTTTGCTTGCGATCGAAGATGGGTTGTCTGGCGAAAAGCACGTCTTGCATGTCGATGGCCTCAGGAGTTCATCGGAACTTTGACCGACGTCTTTGACCCTACCTCGAAAAAAAGATGGCTGGATGCCACAATCGACCAAGCGACGGGGGTTCGCAACCGGGAAGTTATGGATGCTTGGCCCTTAATCGGGTTTCTAATTTCTGGAAAAAGCCAACATAAAGTGATGCGACTTGGACGGGGACGGCATGGGCATCCCTTGCGATATCGCCGAACAACTTGGCGGTGCGCTATCCGCTGACCACTTTTGCCATCATCTGCAGGGTCCGCACTGGTGAGCAGGGCTCGGAGGGGGGCTGCCGTAGAAAGTCCCGCAACATGGGCCAAGCGTTGACGGCGCGATCCACCTCGGGGGCCGCTCCAGGCCGGTAGGCGCCCAAGCGAATCAGCTCTTCGTTGTCGCGCCAAGTGGCCAGTAGATTTCGGAACTCGACCGCCATCTCCTGGTGCTTGGGCTTCGCGACCCGCGTCATCAACCGAGACAGGGATTGTAGTACGTCTACCGCTGGATATTGTCCAGAGTTAGCTAGCTTTCGACTGAGCACAACGTGTCCGTCGACGATGCCTCGGACGGCATCACCGATGGGGTCGTTGTGATCGTCCCCCTCGACGAGAACGGTGTACACGGCCGAGATGGTACCTGAACCAGCGCCGGGACCCGCCCGTTCGAGCAGGGGTGGCAACAGGGCGAAGACCGACGGCGTGAAACCGCGTGTGGTGGGCGGTTCACCGGCGGCGAGGCCGATTTGACGCTGGGCTAGAGCGAGCCGGGTGAGGGAGTCCATCATCAGCAGGACGTTGCGGCCGGTGTCTCGGAAGTATTCGGAGATGGTGGTGGCCAGGAAGGCGGACTTAATCTGCACGGCTGGCGATTGATCCGACGTCGCGACGACGACCACCGAGCGCGCCAGTCCCTTGGGACCCAAGTTGTCTTCGACGAACTCGCGGACTTCGCGACCACGCTCGCCGACCAGACAGATCACGTTGACGTCGGACTCGACGTGGCGGGTGAGCATGCCGAGCAGGGTTGACTTGCCGACGCCGGAGCCGGCTGTGACCGCGATACGTTGCCCCTTGCCGAGGGTACAGAGGCCGTCGATGACGCGGATACCGGTATACAACGGCTGGTGAATCACCTGGCGATCCATGGGGCTGGGTGGTGAACTGTTGATGGGTCGGCGATCGGTGGTCGACAGCGGTGGACCGCCGTCGATGGGGTTGCCCATGCCGTCTAGGATTCGTCCGATCAGGCTCTCTCCGACCCCCACTTCGAGGGCCTCGGCCAGCACCGTGACCCTGGTGCCGTAGTGGATTCCTGTCTGGGTGCCGAGCGGCATGAGCAGGGCTCGATGGCCTCGGAAACCCACACATTCGCAGATCTGACCGGAGTCGGTGGTGCACAGTCCGCCCACGGTGACACCGGGAAGCTCGGCCTCGATAAGCGGGCCCACCACCTCGACAACACGACCGCTGATTTTTTTGAGATGTGCGCCCATTAGGTTGGCGCGTAGGCCCTCCATGTTGAGTAGCTTGAGGTCTACTGGAGCATCCAATCCGTCACCCAGGGTTGTTCAGAGAGCCAGGCTTTGACCGCGGCATCTACGCCGTTCATGGCAGCCTCGAGGGAGGCGTCTATTGAGACGTGGCGGGTGCACACGCTGACGCCTCCGCCCAGCTCGGTGTCGGCCACCAGCTTGCAGTTCTCGTTGAGGGCACGGGAGACCTGTTCCATCATGCCCGGAGCGACATGTACTTCGATTTTTTCGTCCTCGGGCAGCTGCTCCAGCGCTTGGCGAACCAGGGCGGGCAGTGCGTCGGGGTGTACAGCGAGGGACTGATCTAGCAGTCGACGGGACAGCGCGATTACGATGGTTCCAACATCGTCGGCGGCTTGTTGTAGCGCCTGGTGACGAAGCTGAGCGACTTCTACAAGCGCCGCGGCGAGCGTCGCGGTGGTGGCTTGCGTCTCGGCGATGGCCTCTGCCAACTCGGCTTGGGCTTGGACGCGTACCTCCTCGAGGAGTTCAGCCCGCAGCGCCTCGACGTCGATGGGCGGTTCGGGTTCGGGTTCAGGCTCGGGCTTCAACTCATCGGATTCCGTCACCTCCACCAGGATGGGGACCACCTTTGGCTGTCCGTGGATAGCGTCTTGGGTCCAGGGATTGATGTTTCGGAATTCAGTGGGATGAAACGCCATGGTTCGCTATACCATTTCGCCGTCGTCGCCACCTGTGGGCATGTTGACGACACCATCTTCGGCGAGGCGCATGACAGTCTCGACGATCTCATCCTGAGCCTTCTCGACGGAGGACCTGGGCACTGGCCCAAGCAGCTCGATTTCTTCGGCCATGTCTTGGGATGCCCGAGAACTCATGTTCTTCAGGAACAGGGCCCGGACCGCTGGCTCGGCGCCGCGAAGTGCGACAACCAGGGCCTCTCGCTCGACGTTCTTGAGAATCGTCTGGATGGACCGGTCTGGCATGCTGAGCAGGTCGCTGAAGACGAGCATCCGCTTCCTGAGTAGGTCCGAGAGATCCGGTTCGTCCTCGTAGATTTTTTCCAGCAGGTCTTCCTGCTTCTCGCGGTCGAGCTGGCCGATGATTTTCGCGGTTCGTTCTAGGCCGGGCACCAGCCAGAGGTCATCGCCCTG
>JAACDH010000086.1 GCA_009936995.1 Rhodobacterales bacterium | reverse complement strand
ACATCACGCCGGGACAATCTGCGGTCATGCACCAGTCCATCGGCGCGCTGTAGTCTGCCTTAGACTTCGCCAGCGAACGCCATTAAGAGCGTGCTAGTGAGGTTGGGAGCGTCGAGCTGCGGGCAATGGCCAATCTCTGGCTCGAGAACGTCTGCGTGGTCCGGAAGCGAGGCCACGTACCAGTCTCGGGGAGCACGGGGCAGCAAGGCGTCTTTGGTGCCCCAAATCATTCGGATGGGCATGGTGAGCGTGGCGAGCTGCGCCTGAGTCATTAGCTGGTCGGAGCGGACGCCGGTGACGAAACTGCGAATTCTGGGATGCTGGAACGCCGCCACGACGCCGGGTGCGATTAGCCAGCGAAACAGCGGAGGTCTGGCAAACACCTTCCCTACAAAACTTGCGCCATCGGAGAACGTCTCGATTTGAAACGTCTTCAGGAATGCCTGAAGCGCGTCATTTTCTTGGAATGCTCCGCCCGGCGAGCAGAGCAGCAAACCTCGAATGCGTCGGGGCATGGTCAGGGCGATGCGGATGGCAGCGAGCCCGCCCAAGGAGTTGCCGAAGAACACTGCGGGTTCGTCTAGAACGTGGTCCATGGCCTGACAGAGACCCGAAATCATCTGACCAGACGTTATGCCACGCTTGCCACGGCTGAGTCCGTGGCCAGGCAAATCGGGCACGATGACCTGGGAGAATTTATTCCGAACCTTGAGCAAGACCCACCAGAAATGAACGTGGGAGGCGCCGATGCCGTGGATGACCACTACGGGTGGCAGGGCTCCTGACCTTGCACGTTCTAGGAAATGTATGATTCCAGCGTCTGTATCAACCGTTTTGGATTGATAGCCGAAGGCGAGAAGCGCCCAGTGGCCAAGCCGTCCAAAGATGCTCAGACCCATTTTCGACGCCCTCCGAACGAGGGGTTATCAAGCTGCGCTGGGAGATTCCATGAACATGCTGTGGTCCACGCTTGCTGCGATACTGATCGCGCTATCGCTTTCAACATCCGCCCTCGCCCAAAACGTCGAGAAGAGCTGGGCAGACCAGCTAGACGACGCTGTGGGCACCTACCTCGTAGCGCCCATGGCTTCGGTCATGTTCTATGACGTCGTGTTCTGGGACAACCAACTCGCAGCCGGTGAAGGCGTGGGCACGATAGTTGGCGACGAGCAGATCACCGGCCACTCGGCCGAGGGCTACGTCTACCAATCCCACCACGCGCTCACGGATCCCGTTCAGTCCTTCCCCGAGGGCACTAAGCGCACGTTCGGAAAGATCGAGCTGGCGATTCGGAACGGTAGCCGTCTTGAAGACGGCGTGAACACACCCACGCTGATTGGTGCCATCCTCGCCCAAGACGTCGACCTGGCGTCTATCGGGCTCGAGGTCGCACCTGCCGACGAATCCGACGCCACCGCCCTCGTCGCTGTCAACACCCTGGCACCCTTCTCAGTCCGCGTCGACCGCCGCACGTCCAAGGTCGTTCCCGCAGATTTGATGCTTCCGGTCACCATGGTTCCGCCGGTCAAGGACGCCCTGGCGGTCCTCGACGATGGCGGCACTGCCAAGCTGATCGAGCAGGCTGACGACGGCACTTGGATGGCGCTCGGCACTACTCAGCGCGTCGACGCGACGCTCCTCGTCAACCCGAATCAAGCGGCCATGCCTATCGTGGTGCTCTGGTTGGTCTTAGGCGCGATCTTCTTCACGTTCCGCATGTCCTTCGTCAACCTGCGGGCCTTTACCCACGCGATTCGCGTGACCGCCGGACAGTACGACAACCCCGACGACGAGGGGGAGATCAGCCACTTCCAGGCGCTCTCCTCGGCGCTCTCTGCAACGGTCGGTCTGGGCAATATCGCCGGCGTCGCCATCGCCATCAGCGCGGGTGGTCCCGGTGCCATCTTCTGGATGATCACGGCGGGCTTCTTGGGCATGTCGTCCAAATTTGTTGAGTGCACCCTGGGCCAAATGTACCGCGAGACGCGTCCCGATGGCTCGGTGTCTGGGGGGCCCATGCACTACCTCGACAAGGGTCTGGCCGAGATGGGGTTGGCACCGCTCGGTAAGATCAGCGCGTGGATGTTCGCCATCCTCTGCGTCGGCGGCAGCCTGGGCGGCGGTAATATGTTCCAGGCGAATCAATCGTTTGCGGCGGTGGCGGCTGCAGTTCCGCTCATCGACGATACGGCCACCATGCGCCTCACGTACGGCATCGTGCTCTCGGGGCTCGTGGGCGTCGTGATCATTGGTGGCATCAAGCGAATCGCCGCCGCAGCTTCAATGATTGTGCCGGTGATGTGCGTGATGTACCTAGGCGCTGGTCTGTTCATCGTCCTCGTCCACGCCGACGCTGTTCCTGCCGCAATCGCCTCGATTGTTGGCGAGGCCTTCACGCCTCAGGCTGGCTTTGGTGGCCTCCTAGGAGTCCTCGCCCAGGGCTTTAAACGCGCCTCCTTCTCCAGTGAAGCGGGCGTCGGTTCTGCCTCTATCGCCCACAGCGCTGCCCAGACGCCGTATGCCGTCCGCGAAGGCATCGTGGCGCTACTCGAGCCCTTCATCGACACCATCGTCGTCTGCGCCACCACGGGCATCGTGTTGGTCGTCACCGGCGTCTACAAGGACCCGGAAGCGGGCGTTGGCGTGGTGATGACCGCAACGGCCTTTGGCAAGGGCGCCTCTTGGTTCCCGCTGGTACTCACCGTCGCGGTGGTGATGTTCGCCTTCTCCACAATGATCTCGTGGAGCTACTACGGCGAGCGCGCCGCCACCTGGATGTTTGGCGATACGGTGGTCATCCCCTACCGCATCACCTTCCTGCTGTTCGTGGTCCTTGGCTCGCTCCTCACCGTTGGCAACGTCACCGACTTCAGCGACATGATGATCCTCGGAATGGCCTTCCCCAACATCCTCGGAGCCGTGCTGCTCTCGGGCAAGGTGAAGAAGGCTCTCGACGACTACTGGGCCAAGCTGAAGGCAGGCGAGTTCGACGCAGTCGCGGTTTAGTTCGCGGCGGCGATGGGGGGCGCGTTCTCGGCGACAGGGACCCTGCCCAGCAGATGAACGGTGGCGATGGCGGTCGCGATTCCGATGGGAATGAGCAGCCACGGCGAATAGCCCAGCCCTGCGGGGATACTTCCGCAGAGTATGGCGATGACGCCCACCACGGCGACGTACGGTAGTTGGGTGCGCACATGGGTCACTACATCTACGTTGCTGCCGAGCGCGCTGAGGATGGTGGTGTCGCTGATGGGTGACGCGTGATCTCCGAGCACAGCGCCGTCCAGCACAGCGGCACAGCTGGCGAGCACGATGGGTCCCACCACGCCGCCCTCTGCGGCGAGCGCCAAGGGAAAGACCAAGGGAATGAGCGCGCCCATGGTGAAGAAGCTGCTGCCCACCGAGAACGCGGTCAAGGACGCCAGCGCGAAGGTGGCCACGGGAAGCATCCACGGGTCAAAGGTTCCGCTTAGGCTGGCGGCCAGGTATTCGCCGGTGCCGGCTTCTTTGATCAGATCGCCAAGAATCCACGCCAGATAGAGCACCGCGAGGGCCTCGAAGACCGGCCGGGTGCCACCTTTAATACCTTGTAAGACACCGTCGAACTTGATGGCTTTGCTTCCAAGCGCGGCCAGTGTCGCCGCAGTGAACGCCGCGATGGAGCCGTACAGCATGGGCGGATAGGGATTTGCGGCGCCAATGATCTCGAACATCCTTGAGGTTGCCGCCTTCTCGCCGAGCTCTGCGACGCCCGCGGTGTACAGCAACACAAACGTGAGCCCGACCAGGATTCCGATGGGGACGACCGCGAGGGACGCATAGGTGCCGTGAGCCTCTTCGTGTTTCTCCGTGTTGACCATGGTCTTGGCCGCTTCACGCTCAGCTTCTGCCATGGGGCCAAAATCGCGACCCGTGATAGCGATGGTGCCCACAAATGCGATCGTGAACAGGCAATAGAATCGATACGGAAGGGCCGCGAGGAAGACCGAAAACGGCGAGATGTCACCCGCGGGGAGCACATCTTGAAGCAGCCCCACCTCGTAGCCAACCCAGGTGCTAACGATAGCGAGGCTTGCGACTGGCGCGGCCGTGGCGTCGACGATGTAGGCGAGCTTTGCCCGGCTGACCCGAAATCGATCGCACAAGGGCCCCATGCTGCTGCCCACAATTAGGCAGTTTGCGTAGTCATCGAAGAACACAATGGCGCCAGCCAGCCAGCTGGCGATCATCGCGCCCCGTCGACCCTTCGCGAAACGCTCGACCTTGGACACCAAAGCCCGGGTTCCACCCGCCCGGCCCATGACGCCGACGGTGGCCGCGACGAGCAACGAAAACGCCGAGATAGTCAGGTTGTCAGCGTCGACCAAGTTGCTGCCCACCTGGCTGATCAGCATGGTGACTCCAGCCATGGGATCCGCGTCTGCGGCGACCAATGCCCCGACGAGGGCGGCCACCATTAGCGAGGGGATCACCCGCTTGGAGAGCAGCGCCAGGAAGATGGCTACGATGGGCGCTGCGAGGGTCAGTCCACCGTCGAGGGAAAGAAACGAGCCAGAGAATTCGTACATAGGTCAGCCGGTAACACACGCCGTTGGGCGCAAGACTCGGCTATTCTTACCTAGTCGAAGGAGACGTGCAGATGTTGGAGCTGATCGCGCTGATAGGAGGATTCTTGGGAGCCGCCTTGTTCGGGCTTCCTTTTGTGGCGCGTTTAGCGCGTCCTCACGGATGGCGGTCCACCTACCCTGAGACGGACATGGAACGTCGAGACCATTGGCAAGAAGTTGGTTTTGAGCCGCTAAACTTTGGCCCCGATGTCATGAGGTGGCCGTCCGAGACTCCCTGGACGCTCACCACCCCCAAAGAGGTGCTGTGGCCCTCGCAAACCTGGAACGACACCCACTTTGGGCAGCACTGGAATCGAGAGCGGGCCCCCAAGCAGGCCATTCCGGTTCTTGAAGAGGAGGTCAGTCGTCCCGTTGGGGCCAAATCCGTGCAAGATCCGCCACCCGATGCCGAGCGTCAAAAGCCTATGCGCGCGGCCATAAAACGTGCCGCTGATGTTGCACAGAGCAAGGCAGAGGGCGTCGCCGGGCAAGCTAAGCAAGCCGTGTACGAACAGGTGGAACAACGGGTCGAGAGCGCCACGGGTGTGCAGCTTGACGCCATCCCTAAACCCGCCGAACTCGAGCGACTGGTCGGAGAAGTCGGACTGGCTGGCACCGTGCAGATCATCATGAAACGCACCAACTGGGACTTCCGCACCGCTGCGCAATATCTGGCAAAAGCCCGTAGGAGGTAGCGTGGTCGTTCTTTGGCTAGCGTTGCTGACGCCCCTCTCGTACGCGCAGGACGCGCCCGTCGAGTCCGCAGAAGAGTCCCGAACGGTGACGCCTCCGGAGCCAGCGGACCCTGACGTAGCTCCGCAGGCCGAGGAGGCGACGCCCGAGCCTCCGCCAGTTATCGAGCGTCCACTGGCTATTCCGACGCAGGTACAGCCACCCACCCCGCTCAACGACGGGCCCCCTCCCGCGCAGTCGGGCATGTCTGGTAGCCACAGCCTCAATTTGCGCACCTACCGCGACCGCTACTTGGCCGTGCGTTCCTATCGTCAGCTAACTACCCAGACGACCATGGCGACCATGGACGCCTACGGTAGGTATCCGTACTACGGCTGGGGGGTAAACACTGCGCCAACCACGCTGGTGCGGTCCCGGGAGTCCTGGGGCGTCTACCAAGGTCCTGTGCATCTTGACAATCTCGACTACCTCTCAGCCGTGGGGCGCGCCGCCGAGCGCCAAATGGTCGAACAAGACATCCGAAAGAAACGCTCCGTGGCGCGAGCGATGGGCGTGGTGATGGGCGCAGGCATCGCTGGGTCCTTGGTCGGTGCGGTAGGCATGGACGCTGCGGGTACGCAAAGCGCCTACACCCAATGGCGGGCGGTAAGCATTGGTGGGCTCGTCGCAGTTGTCGCCGGCGCGGTGGGCACCAGCCTGCCCGCGTCCCGTTCACAAGCGCTTACCCGTGACCTCGAACAGATCCGGTCGCTAACGGACGTGCAGCGCGAAGTAGCCGAGTACAACGAGCGCCTTAGGGTCGAGCTCCAGCTGACCGAAGACGAAGCCCTGAGTCTCGAACGTTAACGGGTGACGGGAATTGGGGCCCCATCTGTGGTGATGACCGCCGCCAGTGGTTACGACTACGCATGACTGAAATCGAGCAGCTCGCTGCGTGTGTGGCCCAAGATATTGATGGTTCGGACGTCCGCCTCGGCGACCTCTGGCAAGAGCAACCTGTCGTACTTGTGATGCTTCGGCACTACGGTTGACTGCTCTGTCGTGAGCAGGCTGCTCAGTTCTCCGAAGTCTCCGATCAAATCACCGCCAAGGGCGCCAAGCTGGTGTTCCTCGGGAATGGTGAGTCCATGTGGGCCGAGGGTTTCCGCGACCGCTTCGCGCCAAGTCAGCGGGTGCTCTCGGACCCCAAGCGCGACGCCTATCACGCCACGAAGATGGCCAAGGGCGCCAAGACTACGGCCAACTTTGGGGCGGTCAAAGCTGGTATCCGGGCCACGACCAAGGGTTTTGTTCAGGGCATCACGCGCGGTACCGCGAATCAGCAGGGTGGCGTATTGGTGCTGACGCCTCAGAACGAGATCGTATATGCCTACCGCAGCGTCTT
>JAACDH010000548.1 GCA_009936995.1 Rhodobacterales bacterium | reverse complement strand
GGGCGACCTGCCTACAATCTCACGCGTGGCGCGTCGACGAAGGATGGATCCCTCCGCTCAACTTGGTAGTCTTGGCCTTCGTCTGGCGCAGAATGCGCTCAAGGAAACGCCTGCAACTGGTGAGTAAGGAGGAGCGAATGCACCTGGGTCCGACGCCGATTCTTCTGCTTCGCGGGCATCCGTGACAAGGGATGGTCAAGTCGGGCACCACAGCGCCGCACCCGTGTCCCGAATGGTGGAGGTCCTTTATGCTCACCATCGCCCTGCTGTTCTGTCATGCCAATGCCGCCGAAGTCCTGCCCGTAGAGCGGGTGAGATTCTACGAGACAGGCGTGGCCTGGTTTGAGCGACGCGGTTCCGTGTCCCAGGCCGCAACGCTGCCAATCCCAACCAGTCATCTGGACGACGCCCTGAAGAGCTTGGTGGTCTTGGACGGAGACGTAAACCTGGGTGCCATCACTTTTCCAAGCGCACCGGCCGGAGACGCTGCCCGTGTAAATGCGGGGCTCTCCGACGCCAGCCACATTCACTATCAGGAGGCGCTGCAGGCGCTGCTCGGAACGCACGTCACGTTGCAGACCGGCCATGGCCCGATTTCGGGAACGCTGCTGGACGTACAAGGGCCCTTGCTGGTGGCCACATCGACCGAGAACCCCTATCCGAAAGCACAGCTCCCCCACTTCGCGGTGACCGTACTGGGTGCGGACGGTACCCTGGAGCGCACGACCACCGAGGCGGTCCGCAGCATCCAGACCGCAGACGTTGACCTCACCGAGCGACTCGCCGTAGCCGCACAGACCTTGGTGGCGAATCGGGCCCAACGGTCCAAGGGACTCGACCTACAACTGCACGGAGGAGGGGAGCTGGCGCTCGGCTACGTAGCGGAGGCGCCTGTATGGCGGGTGTCGTATCGCATCACGGACCCTGGAGCCGAAGTGGCCCGAGTCTCCGGATGGGCGCTGATCCACAACAACACCGCCGAGGACTGGTCCAACGTTCAAATTGAACTGGCCAACGGCGAGCCGGACTCGTTTTTGTACCCCTTTGCGGCCCCTAGATACGCCGATCGGGAGCTACTAACTCCAGACCGTCCGATGGCCACGGTATCGCAGTTGGCCACCACCACGGTCGACGAGATGTGGCAGGTCACCCGGGGACTCACCGTGAGCGGTGGGGTCGGTTCACACGGTTACGGCATGGGTGGCGGCGGATCTGCCAGCGGCGCGGGGGGAATGGGAACCACTGGCGTCGCTTCTGCGGGCACCATCAAGGCTATTCCACCCATCGAGACGCCCAGCCAGTTCATCTACGTGGTGGCGCGTCCGGTGACGCTACCTGCACACCACAGCGCGCTTGTGCCCATGCTCGATGAGCCTGTCCACACCGAGGACGTGGTGACGTTCGACACCCAATCCAGCACCGCGCGATCTGCTGTGTGGGTCAACAACACCACCACACGGACCCTGCCCGCCGGCGTGTTGTCGGTGATTCAGCAAGGTGGGCTGGCTGGTGAGGCCAAGCTGCGTCGACTCAAGCCCACCGAGACCCAGATGGTCAGTTTTGGAACCGAGCGCGACGTCACCCTGGCTCGCCACACCGAGCAGTTGCCAGACATTCCCAAGGACCTGCGCTACGCGCACAAACGGCTCGTGTTGGACAACGTCCAGACCACCAGCCATGCGCTCACGATTCACAACCGAACCCAAGGGGACAAAGAGGTATGGGTGGGCATGGCTGTCACCGGAAGCGGCACGCTCGACACCGAGAACCGCACCGAGTTGGACCGCGAAACGGGAGCCACATATGTGGTACTCGCCGCAGCGCCCGGAGAATCGGTGGAGCGCATCGAAGCGGTGAACCGCTCCTCCCAACACTGGCAGCCCGAGGATATCGCGGCAGACCAATACCGAGAGTGGGCCGAGCTGGGCTTGGGCGACGTCAGCGTTCTGAGGCAGGTCGCCGACCTGCGCGACGACCTTCAACGTGAGGAAAAACGGTCCAGGCGTATGGAAGACGAGCTGGAACGCGCCCGCACGCAGATCGACGGTCTACGCGAGAGCATCAACGCCACCGAGGAAGGCGCGTCTCCGCTGACTCGCCAAGCCGCGGCGGTGGAGCAGGAGATTCGTAAGCTCTCGGCGCGTGCCACCGAGCAGGAGTCCACCCAGGCGCAGATCATTGCATCGTTGCATCGGGCCTTGGAAGGCCTCGTTCCAGTTGGAGAGGAAGTTGCGGCACAGCGCGACTAACGACACTTTGCCGTCAATCGGTGGAACCCTAGGGTACGGGGCCTTTGAGCCGTGCCATGACGACGCCAACTGCGTCCGCCTGTGTTTTACAGCCGATGCTGACTCCCGCATGCGACGTGCTTTGCCGCGGGTGGACTTCGGATTGCTGGTGGGCTGCTCACGCGTCAAGATCTGAGACACGCGGGCTGGGCACGTTCCGTGCGACGATTCCAGGGTCAATGCGTGTCGGCAGAGGCTGTTTCGCGCCGGCATGTATTTGAGTGTCTAGCCTCGCGGTACTGCCATGGTGGCCGGGGTATGAGGGCCCATGATTTCCATAGAATAAGTCGATGGGCCCTTTTCCGTCGCCATAGGGTTGTCGTAACTCGGGTGGCGACCGCGAGGAAGGAGAGCACGCCCAACATCATGGCTTATGACCCACATCGCACAATTCGCCGGTGACTTTCGTCACTCGTTGGGTGACGAAAGTCACCTGCTTCGCCAACGCAACAACCTGTGCCCGCGACCACCTTCTCGCTCGGTACACACCGTAGTCAGTTGACTCTCGCGCATCTGATTCCGGAGCGGAGTCGTTGGCCCGGCTCTTGCTTTGCCATCTCGGACGATGGTTGCCGAAGAAGACAGACTGCTGAACGACCTTGTGCTCCGGTGCGTCCCCACGCTGGTGGACCTCGCCGAGG
>JAACDH010000547.1 GCA_009936995.1 Rhodobacterales bacterium | reverse complement strand
TTTCGTTGCCGCCCCCCACAAATGCACCGCCCCGGTAGGATCGTCCGTTCACGGTGACTTGGACGCCATCCGAGAGCGTGGTGACCGTGTTGTCGAGGCAGACATCGACGATATCGAAGACCGTGGCGTCGTCTTTTTCCAGCTCGAGTTGATAGGCCGCGGTGGAAAAATCGGTAGTGGACCGGTACCAATTGTACGTTGCACCAACATTAGTCGTGGTCGCCGAGACACTGGTCAACGACAGCTCGTCGCCGATCACTGCCACGTTGGCGGCGGTCCCCGAGGCGCCGGTGAAGTCGGCGGTGAGGGTATGCGTGATGTCAGCAGCAACGGCGATGGCGGCAACGGCAAGGAAAACTCCTACCGCGACAGAGGCTCGATTCAAGCGCATGCGATCCACTCGTAATGGTTTGTCCGCAGCCATAAAGCCGCAAAGTCGGCGTTAAGCGCCGTATTATCACCGACAGCCCATTGCTCTCGCGAAAGGCCTCGGACCATCGTAGCATTCTAGCGAGCCCCTTGTCCTGCCGTGTTGGGATCTTCCCTTACCCAAAGATGACGGTCATGTCATGAATACATGTATGACGACCCCCTTAGTTTCTGGTGTGACCCTGATCGGAGTCGGCCTGCTTTACGCCAGCCGCCATCAAGCGCAAGAGCCAGACGCTCACGGAGGCCGCTTCGTTCCTAACGAAGTCGCTCCTCGAAGAACGACAGCACCCGGTCCCGAGCTACTTGGGTTGGGTGCCCATCGGCATCGATGAGGTGCTCGGTTACCACACTGTGCGCCATGCTGGGCTTGTACATGAGCGCCACGGACGCATTGGGGATCTCGATGCCTTCGAACCCGTCTCCCAGTTCCTTTCGAAGGGTATTGAAGCGGGCGGGCGGACTGGACTTATCGCCTTCAAACCGAAGTCCGAGCACACACAGCCCCTCTTCGGCACAGCGGCGCTTGAGGTTGATCATGCCCTCTTCTGAGAGGTGAACGGCGCGGCAATGAGCGGGCGAAACCGGGAACGGCAACGACGGCTGCGACAACACCGGCGCCATCATGCAGGGTTCGAGGGTAAGGGCCAGGGCGAAGTTCCCGGTCAAGCACATCCCGATGGCGCCGACACCTCGGCCGCCAATCTCTTCATGCGCGTGGCGGGCCAAGGCTCGCAGCCAGACCGTAATCGGACTGGAGCCGTGGCGGCGAAGCACCGCGAACTCCCGGCTGACGCAGGCGCGGGCGATCTGGCCGACCGCGTAGGCCAGGGTCGGTGGCTTTCCCGGCGTTCCGAACATGTTCGGCATGAAGACCGTGAATCCCGCGTCGACTACCGAACGGGTGAACCGAGCGACCTTCGGAGTAATGCCCGGGATCTCGTGCATGACGATCACCGCGGGCCCCTCGCCCTTTCGGTATACATCGTGGGTGACGCCGTTGTAGGTGAAGGGCGAGACCACAAAATCATCCAGCGCGTCGTAGCTCATGTAGGGTCCTCCCTGCACACCCCAGGTAACCTGACACCCATGACTGACTCGAACTACACCACCCTAGGCCCTCCCCTCGCCCAGTGCTTTATGTGCGGCACCTGCTGCTACGGTCACGCGGTCGAGCTGATGGATGACGACGAGACCGCGCGCATCGAACGCCATGGCGCCACAATGGGCATCGAGATGCCAGTCGTCGACGGTGAGCTTCGGTTTGAGAAAGGCGGCTGCGTCTTCCTCAACGAAAAGCGACTCTGCGGTATTCACGACCGGTTCGGCTTCGAGGAGAAACCCCTCCGCTGCCAAGCATGGCCGCTCAAGCTGGTGCGCACCGAGGGCGAAGTCCGGCTGGGCGTCGACCCCGGATGCTCCAGCACCTACCGCCACTTCAACGGCACCGAGACCCTTGAACCGCCTGCGCGAATGGTGGTCCGACTGGGCGCGGTGGGTCCCCAGGAACGCGGCATGGAACTCGCCCTCATCCGCGAGACGCTCAAGCCGAACGCAAGCGTACTTGGGCTCGCGCACCTGCTGGCCGGAGATCGCGACCCCGGACACGTGACCGAACTTCCCGACGGCATGGCGGCTCGTATGCTCACCCGCTTCCAAGCCACCCGCTTTCGGCAATTGCTGGCCAAAGAGGAGTTCGGTTGGGGCATTCGCTCGCCGGTCGAACATCTGCTGGTCGGATTCGACACGTGGGACGTAGAGAATCCACCGAAATTCGAGCTCTCTCCCGAGCTTCAAGCCTACGCCCTCGACACCTTCCGTCGAAAGCTATTTCTGCGAGAAGCACCCGTCGAGCCAAAGGTTATCGGCGATGCTTTACTCACCTTGATGGGCATCATCGTCTGCGCGTGGGCCAACCCAGCTCCCGAGGTGTTCGGCCCCGCTCTCGCTGGCTGGACCCGGTTGCTTCGCTTTAAAGCGTTCTGGCTGCGACTGTCTCCCGAGCCCGGTATTCTACAGTGGATCGGGACGGGAAACTACACCGGACCGCTTCGTCCGGATATCGTGGTGGGAGGCCCGCGAGACGCGCCTTGACCGGTGGCTATGCGCGATACGCTCGCGCAGTGCGTCAAATCTGGATAGGTGGCCGCTCCCTGGAGGACGAATGCCCAATCAAGGCCGTCGCTGGTTCGAGCAACGCAAAGACTTCGTAGGCACCGCACGCACCGCTGCGCCGCCCAAAGACGAATCGCCCGACCTGTGGACCCGCTGCAAGAGCTGCGGCGAAGTGCTCTACAACGAGGCCCTTGAGTCAAACCACCGGGTCTGTCACCTGTGCGGCCACCACTTTCGTTTGGACGCCATCAGCTGGCTTCGCATGCTCTGCGACGAAGGCACCGTCACCGTCCACGACGAGAACATCGGCCCAGTCGACGCGCTGACCTTCGTAGACTCCAAGGCGTACGCCAACCGCATCGCGCAGTCGCGCAACAAGACTGGCCGTCACGACGCGTTCATCAGCCTTTCAGCCGAACTCGATGGTATCCCCATCGAAATCGGCTCCTTCGACTTCCGCTTCATGGGCGGGTCCATGGGCTCGGTTGTCGGCGAGCTCATCACCCGCCTGTACGAACGCGCCGCTGAACGCAAGGTGCCCGCTATCGTCATCAGCGCCTCGGGTGGTGCTCGAATGCAAGAGGGCGTGCTGTCGCTCATGCAGATGGCGAAGACTTGCTCCGCCCTCGCCCGTCTCCAAGACGACGCAGGTATGCCGTACATCTCACTGCTCACCCACCCCACCACGGGCGGCGTCGCGGCGTCTTTCGCGATGCTGGGCGACATCATTCTAGCCGAACCCGAAGCCCTCATCGGCTTCGCGGGCCCACGGGTCATCCGCGAGACCATTGGCGAAGAGCTGCCCGATGGCTTCCAAACGTCCGAGTACCTACTGGACCACGGCATGGTGGATGCCATCGTGCCCCGCACAGAGATGCGCGCGAAGCTGTCGCTGCTGCTTCGTCAGTTCTTAGCGATGCCCTCTCCCGTGCGGGCGCTAAACGAGACGACGCCCGCGCAAAAGGAGGCGCCCGTGGCGCAGCCGAGACAGTCGAACGATGACAACCGATAGGGTTGATGAGGGTGAACCATCGGGGCCCATCCATGCTCCCCTGTTGCCCTCTCGGGCGGCTCGGACACAGCGAATTGGCATTCATTCCGAAAAACATCGGATAACTTAGGAATTCCCCCGTACCGGAGCGCTCTGATGCGCAGTGTAATGTCGGCCGCCTTGCTAAGCGGGTGTATCGCGGCCGAGCCGCTGCCCACCGACCCAACCTCCACAGTGGCCCCAGCCCACGCGCTCGCTTTCTCGGAGGGGCAGGTACCCAAGAACATCCTGATGATCTCGTTGGACACCTTTCGCCGTGATCACTTTGATCTGTACGGAGACCGCGGCCTGATGCCGTTCTTCAGCGGTCTGGCCCAACAGGGTTTTCATGTAGAAGACTACCGTTCTTGCTCCACGTACACGTTTCATGCCACCACCTGCGTAGCGGGCGGGCGGTACGCACTAGAAGGGGCCGAGGACTACGGCGTAATGCCTCAGTTGGGCCTAGAGGGCGAGGTGCTCGACCCCATTCCCGACAACACCCCGTTGATGCCTGGCTATATGGGTGGCCTCGGCTTCCACACCATGTTCGTAACGGCCAACACCATGTACGGGGAGCGGTTGGGTAACGGCGCCGGTTACGACCTCTACTTCGAACACAGCAGCGACAACGCCAGCGACAACCTGTTCCTAGCGGCCAAGATCATCGCCGAACAAAGAGAACAAGGCAGCATGCAAGAAGACCAGCCTTGGTTCATGCACGTTCATCTGCTCGACCCCCACATTCCGTACAACCCGCCGGACGAGCACCTCGAGCGCCTCATTGGACTGCCTGACACTGGATTCGATCTGTCGATGCGGTCCGGTCACCTCGCGGCGACCACTGCGGCCCTCAGCGGCAGCATCCCGGCAGACGAAGCGGAGAACGTGTACGAACAGCTTCGTATTCGCTACGAGGCCGAAATTCACTGGCTAGATCAGAAGCTGGAAGAGGCCTGGGAACACCTCGACAGCGAGGGCCTACTGGACAACACGCTGGTGGTGGTGTGGACCGACCACGGTGAGCAACTTGGGGAGCATGGTCGCTGGGGTCACGCCCAGATGCCCCACGCCGAAGAGAACGACGGATTGCTGTTCTTCTGGGCCAAGAACTTAGAGCGCGGGAACCACACCAGTCCCGTGTCATCCACCGATCTGCTCCCGACCCTACTCAGCCTCTACGGTGGCGATATTCCCAACTCGATCACGGGTCTACCCATTGGCACAGCGCCACCCGACCGGGTGATCTTCGCGACATCCCTGGCGAAGTCTGGCCCGTTGGTGGCGGCGAGTCAGGGCAGCAGGAAACTGATATTCGCCTGGGACAACGACATGGCGGTCCTACCGGAGATGGCCCAAAACCAGCCGTATGGCTTGCAATTCTATGACCGAGCGACAGATCCGACCGAGGTCAATGACCTGTTCTCCA
>JAACDH010000085.1 GCA_009936995.1 Rhodobacterales bacterium | reverse complement strand
TCGTCGCTGGCGAGGAGGTCGGCGATGGTCTCTGCCCAATCGTCTGGCTCGTGGAATGGGTACACGTTCGCGTCGAGGTACGGCCGAATCTGCCCTGGTGAGAACTCCGGTCCCAGATATGCCCCTTGCATCTGGTCGGTGCCATTCGACGTCCGTGGTTTGTTGAGCACATTGTGCCAGACCGAAAACGCCGCACCCAGTGCACCACCGGCGTCTCCGGCGGCAGGCTGAATCCACAGATCTTCAAAGATCTTGGAGCGCAACAGCTTCCCGTTGGCCACGCAGTTCAGTGCTACGCCACCGGCCATACACAGGCTGCGCTTGCCGGTGAGCTCGCGGGCGTGCCGGGCCATCCGCAGCACAATCTCCTCGGTGACGCCTTGAATCGAGCGAGCGATGTCCATCTCGCGGCGGGTAATGGGGCTCTCGGGCTGTCGCGGCGGTCCGTCGAACAGCGCATCGAAGCTGGGCCGGGTCATCACCAGATCATCCAGGTAAGCGAAGTGGGCCATGTTTAGCCGGAAGCTGCCGTCTTCCTTTAGATCCAGCAGCTCGCGCAGGATCAGCGCTTGGTACCGAGGCGCTCCGTACGGCGCTAAACCCATCAGCTTGTACTCGCCGGAGTCGACGCGAAACCCGGTGAAGTACGTGAAGGCCGAGTAGAGCAAACCCAGAGAGTGCGGGAAGTGAAGCTCCTTCACCAGACGCAGCTTGTTGCCCTCGCCCACCCCGATGGTCGCCGTGGCCCACTCGCCCACGCCATCTACGGTGAGCACCGCCGCGTCCTCGAAGGGGGATGGGAAGAAGGCGCTGGCCCCGTGAGACTCGTGGTGCTCGGGGAAATAAATCGTATCCGGCGGTTCGACCCCACAGCGCTGGATGGCCGCGCGAATCTCGGGCTCAATCCACAGCTTCTCTTTTAGCCACAACGGCACCGCCTGCAGAAATGGCCCTAGACCAGAGGGCGCCACCGAGAAGTACGTCTCTAGGATGCGATGGAACTTCCGCAGGGGTTTGTCGTAGAAGGCGACCGCGTCAAGCTTCTCACCGGGCTTCACACCCGCCTCGGCCAGGCAGTACTTTACCGCGTTGAAGGGGAAGCCCGCGTCTTGCTTTTTGCGAGTGAAGCGCTCCTCTTGGGCAGCGGCCACAATCACCCCGTCGTCCAAAATAGCGGCGGCGGCGTCGTGATAGTAGGCGCTGATTCCGAGGACTCTCATCTTAAAACAACCGCTCTCGATCTTCGGGTTTGGCGGGGGTCTCGCGGGTGAGCCAGTAGCTGTCCGAGCTCTCGTCGTAGAACCGCTTCATACCGTCGCTTCGGCCCCTTCTAAACAAGACTCCGAACGGCAGGAAGATCAGGTAGAAGACCGGAACCATCACCACGGCGGTGCCCCCCTTTCCCACCGCGCCGACCAAGCCACCAATGAGGCGCTCGATGGCTGCATAGACGCCGTCTGGGGAGACCAACGCGCTGATCAGAATGAAGCTCGAGACTGTCGAGGCCACCAGGCCCATGTGCGGTGAGAGTCCAAAGTAGACCGCGGCTCCCATCACAAGACCGACGAGACCCTGGCGCACGCCTTTTCCTCGACGTAAACCGGAAGGGGCGGCCGCGTCGCCTTTAGCCGACCGCCAGTTCCAGATGGCCGCAGACGCATCCGCACTTCCACGGACCGGGCCGTTCATCATTCGCCGCGGTCCAGGCTAGGTACCCGCTCGGGTAGACGTTGATACAACCACTCGGCCACCAACACATGACCTTCTTCGTTGAAGTGGGTTCGGTCCGACTGAATCGGGTGCTCTCCTCGGTCAAGAGAAGCGCGGATCAGCTCGGTGGCGTCGAGTCGGGGGATCTGAAGTCGTTCGGCGATGTCGACGAGGCTTGTGGACAGCTCCTGCGCCGGTCCGCCGAGAGGGTCGGTGAATGCGTCCGACGAGGGAAGCATCACCACCACAAGCGGAGTACTCCGAGCCATGAGACGATCGCGGGCGGTCCGGAGAATCAGCTCCAGCCGCTCCACTTTTTGATCTCGGTTTTCGCCGAAACGGAGCCGACGCAACGGCTGTAAGGCACCCAAATAGGCGGCGGAAGAGGAGCCCTCGGCGATCAGCACCCGGAGCAGGTACGGCAAGGGACTGTTGACCGCTAGCCACTGCACGCCCACGCCGCCGTAGGCCTTAGGGCCGTCGGGGTATCGAAGGCGTGCCACGTCGCCATCATAGGCCAGGATGGAGTCCCAATTGGAGCACGGATGCGGCGCCCCAATGGCTCGTATGTCGTTCCCCGAGAACACGTAGAACACCACCAAGTCGAAGGGCTCTCGGTCGAGCCAACGGTTCATCACCACGAAGTAATCGTCCGGGGCCATTCCCGAGATACCTGCGTTGACGTGCTGAACGTCGGGCTCCATCCGATCGAGAACTGCCGGAAATGCGTTTTCGCGGGGCTCGTTGGCGCCGAAAACCATGGAGTCACCCACGTGGAGCACCCGGAACGCCGCATCTTCACGAATCACCGGCTGTCGTGGCCACACCAGATCGCGGTCCTCAGTCACATCGATGGCGCCGCGGTAGGTGGGACCGTACGCGATAGAGCAGACCACCTCCTTGGTGACCATCGGCCCCGGAGGCCGGTCGGCGTGGCCCTTGCCGTTACGGTCGGTCGCCATGGTCACCTCTTCGAGGCGGGGCGGCATCTCACCGTTGAGAAACAGGGGGTCGTCTGGACCCGCGAACAGAATCATATCGGAGAGTAAGAAGTGCGGGCCGTCGCCAATGGGAAACGTTGGCGCTGGGGGCAGCAAGACGCGCGTGCCGACCTCCATCCCCAGCAGTCCAACCAGCGTGACGACCAGACTTAAGCCGAACTTCTTGAGCTCGATGCGGGACCGATGGGCTATGGCCGCACAGCTGATGCCCGCCAGCGCACCCTCAGTGAGGGCATCCCACAGGCCGACAACGGGCGACCAGACGGTGGCCGTGACGGCGATTACGACCGGGAACAGCAGGCATCCGACCACGCCAAGCCCACGCGTG
>JAACDH010000546.1 GCA_009936995.1 Rhodobacterales bacterium | reverse complement strand
GTGGCCGAGGCCATCGAAGCCGCCCGCGGCGTCACCGACCAACCGTCCATCATCGCCTGCCGCACGGTCATCGGCCAAGGCTCACCGTCCTACGAGGGTACCAGCCGCACCCACGGCGCCCCCCTCGGCGCCGAAGAAATCCGCGCCACCAAGCTCGCAATCGGCCTCAACCCCGACGAGCACTTCGCCGTCACCGACGACGTGGTCGCCGCATTCCGCAGCCACGACGGCGCCGCCCAAAATGCGGCCTGGCAGGATCGCGCTGCCCTCCACGCCGATGCAGCCGAGTTCAACACCTGGTACCAAGCCGACGGCGCCGCCCTCTCTGAGCGCGTGGCGTGGCCCAAGTTCGAGATCGGCACCAAGCTGGCCACTCGCAAGTCCAGCGCTGCGTGCCTCAAGGCCATCTACGAAGCCGCTCCCTGGTTTATCGGCGGCTCCGCCGATCTCGCCGGCTCCAATGGCACCAACATCGGCGCCAAGCACTTCACCCGCGATGACTTCAGCGGCGCCGGCACCATCAACTTCGGCGTCCGCGAGCACGCCATGGGCGGCATCTGCAACGGCATGGTCCTGCACGGCGGCGTCCGCCCCTACAACGCCACCTTCCTGATGTTCCACGACTACCAACGTCCCAGCGTGCGCCTGTCCGCACTCATGAACATTCCGGTCACTTGGGTCTACACGCACGACTCCGTCTTCCTCGGCGAAGATGGCCCCACGCACCAGCCCATCTGCACCCTGCTCGCCATGCGCGCCATTCCCAACTTGCAGGTCTGGCGGCCCGCCGATGCCGACGAGACCACCGTCGCTTGGAAGGCAGCGCTCCGGAACCAAGGCCCTACAGCCCTGGTGCTCACCCGCCAAGGCCTTCCGGTATGGGATCACACCGTCATGGGTGCCCTGAGCGGCGCCGAGCGCGGCGGATACGTCCTTCAAGACTGCGAAGGTACGCCGGCCGTGATCCTAATCGCGACGGGCTCCGAAGTCGCCACCTGCGTCGACGCCGCCAAGCTGCTCACCGACCGTGGTGTCGCGGCCCGGGTGGTTTCCTTACCTTGCCGCGAGCTTTACTGGCTCCAAGACGCCAACTACAAGGCCTCTGTCCTGCCCGCCGGAATCCCCAAGGTCAGCGTCGAAGCCGGCGTCACTTTGGGCTGGGAACGCTACACGGGCGAGAACGCGGCCCACGTCGGTATCGATGGCTTCGGCCACAGCGCGCCAGCCAACATCATCGCCGAGAAGCTTGGGTTCACGGGTGAGAACATCGCAAACGTGGCGAGTAAGCTCATCGGTTAGCGCGGCGTCTTGAGGGTTGGGAATCGTCAAAGACTCCTCAACCCATACAGAAACCGCGGCCGACCAGGCTACAACAGAGTGAATCTCCGGGATGGTCTCATGCCACGTGCTTTCGCTCTCGTCGCCCTGTTGACACTGCTGCCCGCCTGCTACATGGGCCCCGTGTTTAAGCTCGCCCCGCAAGCCAAGCGAAGCTGCGCCACGTCTGACTTCCTCGAATATGACGGCGGCCTACCGTTTTTCGTGAGCCAGGGCAATGGCGATGGCACATTCGACTTCGACCCCACCGGCTCACTTATGGTGTCCACGCAAGGTCTCTACGATATCACCGAAGGCCAGTTCCTCTGGACCACTCAGTACGCCGCCGATGCCCACCGCGTCGAAGAGACGGCACAGGGGACTGGCGTCATCGCACGAAACGGGGATGTCGATCTCGAATACGCGCTCACCATTTCCTTCAGCGACGACAGCGAAGAAGTCTGGGACATTCGCACGAAACGCGCCGCCTGCGCCGAGACCACTCGCGTCGAGAACGTCGATCTTGGACTGCTCTCGTTAATCGACACCATCTGGGGCACAGATGGCCGGGACTGGGAGCGCTACTTCATTCAGGACACCGCCACCCCCACCGGGGTCGGACATCAAGACAAAGACGGCAGCTGGACCGAAACCGTCGACTTCAAGAAAAATGAGGTCCAAGTGGCCTGGACCCAAACCGACGACGCCCAAGGTTACCAACGCCGCGATTTCGATGATGATAACGGCAATACCGTCACCACGGGCTACTGGGAGCGCTGGTACGGAGGCACGGTCGTCATGGACTTCACTGCCAAGAACCGCAACTTCAAGAAACAGTTCTGGACCCTAGAGATCAACAACCTTGGCGACGGCGCCGGAACCTGGGAACAAGAGGGCGTCACCTGCGAGCTAAAATTCACCGGTCACAACTGCAAACAACGCGCCTGCAGTGACGGCTCCGAGAACCGTTCCTGCTCCATGCCCATCGAGTGGCCGCGGTTCTGACCCCCGTTTGTCGCGCGCAGCCCACCACGCGGTTAACGGTGAGGCATGCTGCACTCGATGACCGGCTTTGGACGCGGAGAGGCCGCCAACGCGGGCATCACCGTGGTGGTAGAACTCAAGAGCGTCAACAATCGCTTCCGCGACGTACAACTGCGCGTCCCTCGCGAGTATATGGCGCTCGAATCTCGCATCAATGGCATGCTGAAGAAGCCGTTTAACCGCGGTCGCATCGACGCTTATGTCCGTCGAGCCAGCACTCAGGCAAAGTCTCAGGTCGTGGCAGATGCCCCGTTAGCCGCACAATACGTCGAGGTCATGTACGGCCTCGCCGACCAAATGCCCAGCTCGATAAACAGCGACATCCCGTTCACGTTCATCTTGGGTCAACCGGGCGTGCTCACCATCACCGAAGCCAGCGTCAACGTGATGTCCGAGTGGTCGGTGGTCGAAACCGCGCTTCAGGCCGCCATCCAAGACCTCACCACGATGCGCAAGGTCGAGGGCAAGGCACTCCACCAAGACCTCTCCGAAAACCTCGAATCCGTGCGTATCTGTGTCGGCCAGGTCGAAGCTGTTGCCGTCGGTATCCACGAACGTCTCCGCGACCGTATGGACACCCGAATCCGACGGATGATCGGCGACCGAATGGAACCCGGCCGCCTCGCCCAAGAGGTCGCCGTGTTGGCCGACAAAGCCGATGTCAACGAAGAGCTCATCCGGATGCGCAGCCACTGCGACCAGTTTACCACCGCCCTCGACAGCCAAGAACCCGTCGGCCGCCGGCTCGATTTCCTCCTCCAAGAGATGAACCGCGAGGTCAATACCATTGGCTCCAAGGCCGTCGACCTCCCCATCCACCAAAAAGTCGTGGATATGAAGACGGTGCTCGAGCGCATGCGCGAGCAGTCCGCAAACGTGGAGTAACCATGCTGAAAGGCTGGATTCCGCCCGACAAGGGCGTTCTTTTTGTGATCACCGGCCCCAGCGGCGTGGGCAAGAGCACATTGATTCGCGCCAGCATGGCCCGGATCCCACAGCTCAGGTTCTCGGTCAGCGCCACCACCCGCGACATTCGCAAGGGTGAGCACGACGGCGTCGACTACCGATTTTTGGCACGCGCCGATTTCGACAAACGGGTCGCAGCCGGAGACTTTCTAGAGCACGCCACGGTCTATGAACGCAGCTACGGAACACTGCGCCAGCCCACCGCCCAGGCACTCTCAACCGGTGCCAGCCTCATCCTCGACATCGACGCACAGGGTGCGGCCCAAGTTCGCAAAGCTGGCCTGCCCCATGTTTCCATCTTTCTACTTCCGCCCAGTCTCGACGCCCTCGAGGGACGTTTGCGCGCCCGAGGCACCGACAACGACGAGATCATCGCCTGCCGAATGGCCCAAGTTGGACAACAAATTGAGGCCTGTGGCGCCTTCGACTATCTGGTCGTCAACGACCACCTCACCACGGCACAAGCCACCCTCGACGGGATCTTATTGGCAGAGATGAGCCGAAGAAATCGAAGAGAATCGCTCGTACAGGACATGCTTGGCCAGCTGATAAGGGGTTCCCAGAGGACGTAGGGCGGATACACTTCTAAGGTGAGGAATACGAAGTGAGCAACGTCTCTAAAATTATGGAGACCATTCGCGGATATGCCCCCGATGCGAACCTGCAGACGGTCATGGATGCCTACCTACTGGCTGCACGCGCCCATCAGGGCCAAACGCGAAAGTCTGGAGAGCCCTATCTCTCCCACCCCATTGCCGTCGCCCAAATATTGGCCGACATGGGCATGGACATCGACACCGTCGCCACCGCCCTGCTGCACGACGCCCTCGAAGACAACCCCATCACCAAAGCCGAGATGACCCGAGAGATTGGCCCGGTCATCACTGAGTTGGTCGACGGCGTAACCAAAATCGGCAAGCTAAAGTTCCGCTCAAAGGAAGAGCTGGCAGCCGAGAATTTCCGCAAGATGATGCTGGCCATGAGCCGCGATCTTCGCGTCATCATGGTGAAGCTCGCAGATCGCCTACACAACATGAGCACCCTGCATCACCACGACAAACCCGAGAAGCAGGCGCGGATCGCCAAAGAGACGATGGAGATCTTTGTTCCAATCGCCAATCGCCTGGGCTTATCTAAGCTCAAGTGCGAGCTGGAAGACTACTGTTTCCGGTATTTACATCCGCCTGAATTTGAAAAAATTACTCAATTCCTAACCAATACCCAAGACAACCGTGAAGGCTACACAGCGCGGGTTGTCGAGGCCCTCAAGTCCAAGATGATGGACTGGAAGATCGAGTGCGACGTCAGCGGCCGAGCCAAACATCGTTTTAGCATCCATCGCAAGATGCAGGCTCAAGGGCTCACTCTCACCGAAGTCTCCGATCTGCTGGCT
>JAACDH010000084.1 GCA_009936995.1 Rhodobacterales bacterium | reverse complement strand
CTACCCTCAAAGACCGCAGCAAGCTGAAGAGCAACACCCACACCATCGAGGCCTTCAACCTGGTCAGCCCCCGCGCGTTCGACCAGTTCGCCGGCACCTATGGCAGCCGCTCCGACCCGTACAACGAGCTGAAGAAACGCCTCACCGACAGCATGATCAAGACCACCGAGCGCATCATCCCGGGCTTCGCGGACAACCTCACCTTCCACGAGCTCGGCACGCCAGCCACCAACCGATTCTACGTGCAGTCCGCCGACGGCAACATGTACGGCACCGAGAAGAGCGCCATGCAGGTCGGCCCGTTCTCCTTCCCCGTCACCACAGAAGTGACGGGACTGTATATGGTCGGATCCGCCACCCTTGGTCATGGTGTAGCCGGCGCCAGCATCTCGGGTTTGGTGGCTGCTTGTAAGGTCACCGGCAGCCGCATGAGCGACATCCTGTCGCACAAAGATGCCTCCCTGCAGCTCTGGCCCTGTGACGACATCAGCCAATGGCCTGCCAAGGATCGCCGCAAGGTCGAACGCAACCGCAAGACGGTAAAGACAGCGGCCAAGTAGTGTCGGCAGCGCCTACATACAGCCTACGAGACCGGCGCCGAACCGAGATTATCGACGCCGCCCGTGCCCTCGTGGCCGAAGGCGGAATCGAGGCCCTCACGTTCGGTAAGCTGGAGAAACGGCTGTCATTCACCCGCGGCGTCATCACCTACCACTTCGTGAACAAGGACGAGATCGTCACCGCCGTGCTCCTCAGCGCGGTCGAAGAGATCGACGTGGCCACCCTACTCGACCTGGCCCGCAGCGCCACCCTCCACGATCAAGTATCCGCGGTGCTCAACTCCAAAGTGCACGGCTTTCTAAACCACCCGGAAGCCACCCGTATTCTGCTCGCTTTCTGGGCGCGCCCGGCGTCCGACGAGCGCTCGCGTGCCGTAAACCAGCGTCTTTTCAGAACTTATCGCAAGCAGACAAAGGTGCTGGTCGAGGCCAGCGGCGCCGACCTCGATGTGGACGCCATGTCCGCTTTCATCGTGGGAACGGTGATCGGTGTGGTCACTCAGGTCCAGTTCGACCCCGAGCGGGTTGACGCCGCAGCGGTCGTAGATCTGGCCGTGCAATGTCTAATGTTACGGCTCACGTCCCAGGTCTAGTCAATGGAACAGTCCACAGGCGTCCACCACCCCCTTCTCTTGGAGGTCGGTGGCATCGATGGCTTTGAACGCAGTGTGAGCCACCAAACCGACCACGACATCTGCGCGCCGCAACCCCTCCTCGAGGGTGCAAAATGCCACGCCATCTAGCTGGGTCAGATGAGGTTCGACGCAGAGCACCTCCGCCTCTGAAAGGTCTCGCATCACCGAACGGACCACCCGAAGGGCGGGCGACCCTCGAAGATCGTCGATGTCGGGCTTGTACGTGAGCCCGAGGCAGACCACCACTGGGGTCCGAAAGCGGCTGGCGCGTTCGAGCACCCTGCGGATGACCCAGTCCTCCTTGGCGACGTTTACCCCGCGAGCCGTCCGAATCAGCCGCGAACAATCGGGCGCCGACGACACCACAAACCAAGGATCTACGGCCAGACAGTGCCCCCCTACACCGGGCCCCGGAGTGAGCACCGACACCCGAGGATGGCGATTGGCCAACGAGATGACCTCCCAAACATCCACGCCGAGTCGATCACAGATGACCGAGAGTTCATTGGCGAAGGCGATGTTGACGTCCCGAAAGCTGTTCTCGGTGAGCTTGGTCAGCTCGGCCGTCCTCGCGTCGGTGACCCTGACCTGCCCGGTGACGAACGACCGATAAAAGGCAGCAGCGCGCTCCCCAGACGCCGCATCGACCCCGCCGACGATTCGGTCATTATCCACCAGCTCTCGCAAGATCTGCCCGGGAAGGACCCGTTCGGGACAGTGGGCCACAAAGAAGCTGCGACGCCCCTCTTCTACAAGATCCGGTCGAGCCTCTTCGATCAACCTGGTCACCCGTTCTGTGGTTCCTACCGGCGACGTTGACTCCAGAATCACCAAGTTTCCCGCACCTAGATGCCGCGCGATCGCTTCAGTCGCCGCCTCCACATAAGACAGGTCTGGTCGACACCCTTCGGTGAGCGGCGTGGGTACCGCGAGCACAAAGATGTCGGCCTCTGCGGGCACCAATGAGGCACATAGATTGCCAGAAAGCACAGCCGCCTGGACCAGCCCAGCCAGTTCGGGTTCGACGATATGAACATCGCCACGATTGATCGTCTGAACCACTTCGGTCCGCACGTCCACGCCGAGAACTCGATGCCCCCGGGATGCCAAATAGCTGGCGGCCGGTAGCCCGATGTATCCGAGCCCCATGATGCAGATGCGTTGTCCGTCCACGGTCCCTCCCCGATTCTAGCCGTCGTATTTCACGCGGCCTCGGTTCTTTTTCAGGCTACCGCGCTGAGTCTTCGCGTCGGTTCGTTTGCGCTTGGCCGAACGGCTGGGCTTGGTGGCCCGCCGAGGTTTAGGCGGCACCAGATGAGCCTTCACCAGATCGACGATACGCTGGCGGGCGGCCTCGAGGTTCATATGACGACTTCGGTTGTTGCTGCTGGTCACCAGAAATTCGCCGTCCGTGGTCATCGATGACCGCTTGGCCGCCACCATTCGCGCCTTGACGGCGGGATGCAACACATCGCATCCATTTAGGTCGAAGAACAGATGCACCTTGGTGTCTGTTGTGTTTACGTGTTGGCCACCGGGGCCGCCGGACCGAGCGAAGGTGACCCGAAACCAGCAGCCGGGAATGGTGATGCGTTCGTTGATGATTAGGTCGTCTGGCATGGTTCCCTCAGCAGGTCGACACACTGCTTGAACACGCGACCGATATGCGTTTGGTTGCGAACCACCGAAATTTGCGGCCAAACAGCACGCTCACCCACGCGCATGAACTGAGCCAAGTCGTCGCGAGAGGGATTGGAGACCACTTTGGCGAACAGCTTGGGACCAATCAACGGATGGATGTCGATGTCTCCATGGTAGTCTTGGTTAACCATAGAGTAGGCCTGTTCTGCCATCTGCCGAACTGGACCATTGCCCCGGCTGGCGATACGACGAGCTAGATCTGTGGCGTATGCCCCTTGAGTTCGCGCCGTCGCCGACAGAATCCCAGCCACCGCCGGCACGACCCCACGACGCCCGCGATGTTGGACGAAGGGCAGCACGTGGGGGTTGGTCTGACAGACGATAAAATGGTTGACATTGTGCAATCGCGACAGCCGTAACTTGGGCAGATCGCCGAACAGCGAGCCGTCGACCCAGCGTTCGCTGTCGAGGTAGTCCACCACATGCCCCAGGTGGTCGCGGGCCTGCAGTGTGACCGGAGGAAACAGCCCAGGCAGCGCGCTAGAGGCCATCACCGCGCTCTGAATCAATACATCTGGAGCGGTCACATAGGACAAAAGACGCGGTTTCTGGCTGTGACGGGTAGGTGAGACCGAGATGCACAGCCCGCGCCCACTTCGGGCATAAGCTTCGGCAAAGCTTTGGTCAGCTATGTTGTTCTTCAGTACTTCGGACAGCTGGCTGGGATTCAGCCACGCGCCCGCCCGGTACCCCTTGCGCAACCCCATCCACTGCAGACCATCCAAGCGAATCTGCTCTGGATTGGCGTACATATCGGCAAGTTCTTCGTCGTTGCGGGAGCAGACGCCCGCCGCGATCATGGCCCCCGTACTGGAACCCGAGAGGATGTCGGGCAACAAGTCGTGCTCGAACAGCGCCTTCACCACGCCCAGGTGAGAAAAGCCCAAGGTCGCCCCCCCCGAGAGCAACAGCGCCGACCGGCCAAAAACCAATGCAGCGGAGGAATACTCCGCAAGCTTGTCCGCTCGGCTGACCCCGGGAACTTCGGTCTTTGCCAGCCACACCATGCTCTCCTCGACCTCGGAGAGGTAGGCGTCGACAATGTGCTTTGTACCCGCCAGAGCCACGTTGTAAAGCGCAGGACAGGACAGGTCATTCAGGTGCCGATACAGGCTCTCGTGCAGCACCTTGACCAAGGCGCGCCCTTGACCAGAGGCCCGTAACATTCGCATCCGGGCGATACCGCGCTGCAGGAGTGCGGCATCGTAGTGCGGCGAGTAGGCTTCATTTCTCCACTCATCAGCGCCCGACAGCCGGTCGTGCTCTTCGGCCGCCTGTAGCCAAGCGCCGTAGTCCTTGGCCTCATCGAGAGCCTCGTACACGGACCGTATTTGTTTGCGTCGAGATGCCATGACTAGTTCATAGTCCGTCGTCCAACCGCCGTCATTGGGGTACAGAACCTCAGGAGGTGCTTGTGGCGCTCACGCTGAACATTCTATGCCAGTCCCCCGTGAACGATGGGCGCTCCCCCATCGACGCAGTCCGAGAGACCGTAGACCTCGCTAAAGCCGTGGACAAGCTGGGCTATCATCGCTTCTGGGTCGCCGAGCACCACAGTGACAAGGCCTTGGCCAGCGCCTCTCCCGCGGTTCTGATCGCGCACATTGCAGCGCAAACGAATCAAATTCGAGTGGGAAGCGGTGGCGTACTCCTCCCCCACCACGCTCCGCTCAAGGTCGCCGAGGACTTCAACCTCCTCGCCGCGCTCCATCCGAACCGCATTGACTTGGGCGTAGGCCGATCGGGCGGCAGCGAAGGGCGGGCTCCCCAGGCCCTGGGCTCCAAAGTCGGCACTGGAAAAGCGTGGGAGCTCTTCGACGAGCTGCTTAGCTGGATGGGAGAAGGCACCCAAGCGCGTCCCTTCCCCGAGGTCTTTGCGACACCGCCCACACCTCACCCCGCCCAGGTCTGGGCCCTAGGCACCAGCCCCAACAGCGCAAAGTTCGCCGGAGAGCGAGGCCTTCCCTACTCTTTCGGCGCCTTTCTCGACCCTCGAAACCTGATGGCGGCCCTCGGGGCGTACCACGGCGGCTTCAAACCCTCTCGTTGGAGCGACGTCGGCCGGGTGAATTTGGGGTGGTACGTGTGCGCCGCTGACACTGAAGAGGAGGCCTGGCGACGGTGCAAATCCTCGGAGCTTTGGTTCGTCGAGACCTTCCTCCGAGGCCCAAACAAGCCCTTCCCAACGACGACACGGGCCGAGGCCGCCAAGTACAGCCAGCAAGAACAGGCCATGGTTGAATTTCGGCGTCAAACCAGCATTGTTGGCACCGGAGAACAAGTCATCAAAGGCCTCACCGAGCTCAAGAATCAGCTGATGGTCGATGAGTTTACCTTGGTTACACTCACACATGACCCAGGCCACCGGCATGACTCATATAGGTGCATAGCCAACGCCAATCGCTGATTTTCACAATTTGGATTGTGGCGCGATGGGCCTAGAACCCCTATAAGACGCGGGTTACAAGCACAGGCCTGACCATGTCCGAATCCGAAACTGCCCCTGAAGGCGTCCCCTTTGACACCCTTGGGCTCGACGAGCGCATCCTCCAGGCTGTCGCGGTTCTCGGATTCAAGGCGGCGACGCCCATCCAAGCCGCTGCCATCAAGCCCCTCATCGACGGAAAGGATGTCCTCGGAGGCGCCCGCACCGGTAGCGGCAAGACCGCCGCCTTCGGCCTGCCCCTGGTCCACCACGCCCGCGAAGGCGGCAAAGACGTCAAGGCGTTGGTCCTCGCCCCCACCCGTGAGCTCGCCATACAGGTCTCCGAGGCGTTGGGCACCTTCGCCACCAAGCTTCCGATACGCATCACTTGCATCTACGGCGGCAGCCCTTATCCGCCCCAGTTCCGCGCACTCAAGCAGGGCTGTAGCATCGTCGTAGGAACCCCGGGACGTATCCTCGACCACCTCAACAAGGGCACCCTCGACCTGTCTAAAATTGAGACCGTTGTCTTGGACGAAGCCGACGAAATGCTTCGGATGGGCTTCATCGATGATGTCGAGACCCTCCTCGCTGCTACGCCCGACACCCGCCAGGTCGTGCTTTTCTCTGCCACCATGCCGTCCGCCATCCAGCGTGTCGCCAAGCGGTACATGAACAAGCCCGAAGTCATCCAGGTCGAAAGCAGCGCCCTCGCCGTCGATCACATCCACCAACGCTTCATTCGCGTCCCTCAGCGCCACAAGCTTGAGGCCCTCATCCGGGTTCTTCAAGGTGAAGAGCGCGGAACGACCTTGGTCTTCGCCCGTACCCGCAAAGGTTGCGCCGAGGTAGCCGACGAGCTCGGCAAGCGCGGCTTGTCCGTCGACGCCCTCCACGGCGATATGGCCCAACCTGCTCGTGAACGTGTCCTCGGAAAGCTCCGCTCTAAGCGCCTTGGCGTGCTGATCGCCACCGACGTCGCCGCCCGCGGGATCGACGTCGACCACATCACCCACGTGATCAACCTCGACCTCCCGGGCGGCACAGAAGAGTACGTGCACCGCATCGGACGCACGGGTCGCGCAGGACGCGAAGGAAAGGCGATTAGCTTCGTCACCCCCGGCGAGAAGCGTCGCCTGCACTTCATCCAGAAGGACCTCAAGATCCGCCTAGAGGCCATGGCAGTGCCGTCCGACGCGATCATCGCCAAGAAACAACAAGTCGCGTTGAACAACGTACTCGAAGCTGCCCGTGACACCCCCAATGAGCAGATCGCGAAGTGGCTCGAAGACCTCCTCGCAGAAGACGCCTGGACGGTAGAAGCCGTCGCCCTCGCCGCCCTCCAAAAACTCGCTGACAACAGCGGCGTGCAGATGCGCACCGACGTGCAAGCCGATAAAGCCCCGCATTGGGCTCGTAACCAAGGCGATCGCAACGACAGACCGCCCGAGCGCGAACGCCCATTGCACGAGCTGAACGAAGTCGAAGTGTTCTTCCCCATCGGTCGCAACGCAAACGTCCGCCCCGGAGACTTCGTGGGCGCCTTGGCCAACGAAACCGGCATCAGTGGCGGAACCATCGGACGCGTCACGATCCTCGACACCAAGACCTTCGTCGGCCTCCCCAAAGAGGTCGCCGACGCCATCTTGGCCAAGCACAGCATGTTGATGATTCGCGGCAACGAGGTCACCATCAGCCTGGCACGTCCTCGCCAACGAGGCGAAGGCGACCAACGAGGCCAAGACCGAGGTCCCCGGTTTAACGATCGTGGGGCACGTGGCGATCGCGGCGGACGTCCCGGTCCCGGATTCCCCCGTGGCGGCGAAAATCGACGCACGCCGAATAAGGGCCGCGACACGCGCTGGAAGCCCAACCGGAACCACAAAGTCACCCGCTAGATGCGCCCGGTTCTGGTCACCCTCACCGGCCCAAGCGCGGCGGTCATCGATCCGCTGGCGACACAGCTGGCCGAGCGCGGTGGCGAGACCTGGGCACTCGCGGGCAAGCACCGAGCCGATGACGCTCCCAAAGCACGCCTCATTCTGGTCCCGGGCGAGCTGCCAGAGGGATTCGAGGCCGATCTAGAGGTGTTTGTCGTCCCCGTCGACGACACGCCGCTGCTCGTTCAGGTCCCTGTCGATCCCATCGCCGCTCAACAAGCCCGCCTCGATCTCATCTTGGCCGACCCCGACGCCCTCAATTCGGTGCTCGCCAAGCTAAACGCTCGCTTCGGGAACCCCGTCGACATCAACGACGACGTCCGCTCCGGCTTCGCCGACGCGCTCCAGGTCGCCGGCCCGACCACCCAAGAGTCGCCCCACCTCCAGTGGACGCTCTCCGACCGCTATGCGGGACTCGAACGCTCCAGCTGGGTGCTCTTCGTCCTCAACGACGACAGCCAACGGGCCCACGGGGAACAGCTTCGCCGTGACTTCGTGCGCATCCGCAACGACGACACGCTCTTTGCCCAGGTCATTGGCGACAGAGGCTTCCGAGACGACGTTCCGGCCGCATTGATCGACCTAAACAATCGCCACAGCCTTGGCTTAAAGGCGCTGTTTACACGTCTGAAACGCTTGCTACGCCGTTAGAGCACGCCTGGAATCAACGCCTTACGGTGCGCCGGGTAGTCGGGAAACTTCTCTTGATACCAGCGGTGATTCGCCAGCGCGCGAGGTCCCAGGTTCGCGACTGTATACAGCGCAAAAGCCAGCCCCGCGGGCGACCAGGTCATCAGCGCTAAGCCAAACCACTCCAGCATCTCGCCTAGGTAGTTGGGGCAACTCACCCACTCGTACAAGAATCCGCGCGGGATCTTATAGCCCGAATCGCCAGGCCCTCTAAGCGCTCGCAGGATGGCGTCCGAACGCCAGTTTATCACCAGCCCTACGGCGAAAATGGCGAGACCGAAGAGAAATCTAGGGTCTGACCACCAGCTCGCATCGTACGAATGGCTGGAGATCCACGCCATATTGATCCACCCGTTGAACACATTGTATCCAAAGGCCAACACCGCGATGAGGACTGGCATGCGACGATCTGCCCCTCGAAGTAAGAATGGAAATATTAAGGTTCGCTGAACATAGTGCAGCTGCCAGACTCCGAAGAATACCCAGGCGATTGGTGAGCGTGTGGGCGCAAAGAGAAAAAACGCTGCGGCGACAAACACGGCAGGAGATTCCATAGCAATCCACCCGACTCTCGCCGATACCGTGGGCCCCCATCCATCGACTTGGTGCCGACCATACGGCGCATCAATCCACATCACCAGCCCGACTGTCGCCACGCATAGCGCGAAGTACACCAGCAGCGAAAGAACACTCGGCGTCCAAAGATCCACGTCTCACCTCCCACAGCTTCAGCGAATCACCCGACACCACGCCAACCTATACGTATTCTACACGCTGTTCTCGGCAGAGCTTACTGTCATCCCCTGGATACATTGGCGATTTTCGGGCTTGGCCTTCCATAACCCGGCCCGTACCCCACGTTGGTGGCCGCACCATTTTTGGCTGTTTCACCGTTATGGTCGCGAAGAGGCCGCCTGCCAAGGTGAGGGTCGATGGAACGCCTGGCGCACGCATGGGTGACATGACGGCACCGTCGTCATCGGCGCCCCCCTATCGGGTGTCGCCGAGCGCCGACGTAAACACAACCGGAAGCAGTTTTTTCATCGGGCTAGACAGAACCATTGGTGCTATCTACCCGGCAACGCGAGCGCACCACCGAGTCACCCCGATGTTGAAGAAATACAATCCGCACGAACGCGCTTCCACGGCGAGACTAGCGGCGGTGGAGCTTTCGGCCGCCATGGACGACACGGTCCGTCAACGGTTAGGTGACCTACCCAAAATCGCGCGACCAGCCCGGGACTGCTGCCAGAACGGCTGCTTCGGCTGCCCCTGGGCCGACGCCATGCGCGCTCATGGCTTGCTCTAGGTCCGCTTGATGCGTCGGTGTTCGGCGCGTAGACGCGCTGCCAGCCGATTGCGCTCTTTCTTATATGAACGCTTCCCAGCCACATTTTCTTGCTGCCACGGGTCTTCTGCGTTGTCGTAGAGAATCTTCTGCATGCCGTCGGGCGACTGTTGCTCGGCGTAGGTGAACCGTGGGCCTCGAATCGCGGTCCACTTGTCTCGCTTGCCCTGACGTCCGACACACACCACCGACTTCCGCGCCGGTTCGGCGCCATTCATCAGGGTACCCGAAAGATCCTGACCATGACTACTCAGCGGCGTGGCGCCGGCAATGCTCAGCAACGTAGGAGAGACATCGACGAGCGACACCGGGACCTCGATCTTTCGCGTCGAGATCACGCCGGGCCAGCGGAACGAGAGCGGTACTCGGAGCGCCTCCTCGAAGGGCTGCCCATTTTTGAATTGACCATGTGCGCCGCCCATTTCGCCATGATCAGATGCGAGCACGACCAAGGTGTTGTTGGCCTGACCGGACGCATCGAGCCCGTCGAGCAGCCGCGTGACCGCATCTTGCAGACCCAGAACCGACGCGTAGTATCCATGCAGGTATTTTCGGGCGCCCGGATGCTGGTCGTCTTTGCCCTTAGCGCCGCGATTCGGAGACTGTGCCCACCGGGGTACGTTCGGATTGAACCGGATGGCCTTCGGATCCACCTGAACGAGGTACCGGCTTGGAATATCGACCGACCAATCGCGCACCGGAGGACGCCCTGGCGGGTGGGGTGGACCATAGGCCATCATCAGAAACCACGGTGCTTCTCGGCGCTGCCCTATGAAATCAAGGGCGAGATCTGTTTGGTAGAACGGCTCGAAGGTGTTGGCGGGGGACGGCTTGAGCGGGGTGTCGTTGTCGGCAAAATACACCGAGTGACGCCAGTGATGACCACTGTTGTACGCACGCCAGTGCTTAAAGCCATGACGTCTGGACGGCGGTACAAATCCGGGAATCGTGTTGTCGTCTAGGTGCCACTTGCCAATGTACCCGGTGTCGTACCCGGCGTCCGAGAGCCGACTAGATACCGTCGGGATCTTCGGGTCGAGGCGCTCCCCATTTTCGAGAAGACCGTGGCGCGTGGGGTACAGACCCGTGAGCAGAGACGCCCGAGCCGGCGCACACACGGGATCGGCCGTGTAGGCCCGATTAAAGTGGCAGCTGGCGCGAACCAGCTTGTCGAACGTAGAGGTCTGGATGTTCTTCTCGCCATACACCGACAGCGCCATAGCGCGCAGTTGGTCGGGGAAGATCAATAGAATATTCGGTCGTTTTGCGGACCGCGCATAGGCAGGTTGGCCCGCGAGGGCGGCGGCGGCGGCGGCGCCAGAGATCACGGCACGACGAGTGGGTTGCAGAGACACGAGACTCCTGAGATGTGCGGCAAGTCTAGTCTCATTCTACGACGCTCACCGAGCCAAGTTCTTCACTTCCCACGACAAGTCAGCGTTCGATCACTCCGAGGGGCGTCAGGTCTACCCCTTGAAAGGCCGGAAAGTCCTCTACATAGCGGTCGGCGCGAAAAACGCGATTCTGCACGGCCTGGCCGCCTTGGGCAATGGGCCCTTGCGCCCCCACGGGGTTGATGTATTCCCACACTTTGACACCGGCGTCGGTCACTTCGAAGAAGCGTCCGGTGGACCCTTCGCAGATCAGGGTGTTGCCATTTTCCAAGCGCTGGGAGCCCGAGACGAACGAGGAATAGAACATTCCGGTGGGATCGGTGTACATCCACATAGGGGCTGACGGGCCATACGATGCCCCCGAGAACGCGTAGCTTCCGTCTGCCTGTACCGGTAGTTTGAGTTCGAGAATGGAGGACTCACCCCAGGTGACGCCGTTGTTGAAGACCAGCAGATTACCGGCGCCGGGTAGCCCCTCGGCGATCCACTCGGGATCGTGCTGACCGGAGAGTTGCTTGTCGACCTCGACGCCGTAATTCGAGGGACTACCCCACCGAAACACCAAGTCGCCTCCCCCTCCCTGGTCACCGCCCGTGTGGCCCTGCGCCTCTGCGGTGGAGGTGCTGTGATCGATGATCCAGACCTCGTCCTGGTTGTGGACGCTGACCACGATCTGATCGAGGGCGGCGTTGTAGTCCACGCCATTCATGTGGTTCCAATCCGGTATACCGCCGACCTGCCCCGTAGACCGCAGGTTCAGATTGATGAGCTCGGGGTGGTCTGCGACGATCCCGAAGTTCGGCTTGGAGGCATCGAACGCTTGGACCACGTGGTCCCAGACATGCCATTCCCAGACAATCTCGTCCGTGTTGGGGTCGACCTCGATGAGATGATCTGACCACAGCCCGTTTCCGTCGACGGCCGCGGGGGCTCTTCCCCACGCCACAGCCTCGGCCTCGGACTTGTACTCCCACGCGATCATCAGCACATTGCCGCTGGGAAGCCTCTCGACGTCGTGGTGTTGCAAGTGAAGCGGTGAGGCGTATTCAAACTCCCAAACCAGGTCGCCGTCCCAGTCGAATTCCTGGACCCGGCCGCCGGCTCCGCCGCCAGAAAACGGGGTACCTGCATTATCTTTGGCAGTTCGGAGTAAGTGCCCATTCTCTTCCAAATAGGCACTCTCACCTGGATGAAAAACGCTTATCCAGGTGTGAACCACCTCTCCTTCAAGGTTGATCAGGTAGGTGGTTCCCGAGGTCGATGGTGCAAACAGCGTGTAGCCGGGCTGAGCTTCGGGCGTACACAAGCGCAATCCGACGGTGTTGCCAAGCTGCTCGATGTTGCAGCCGTTTTCCGTCGTTGACGAGGAGGTGGTCGTCGTCGTCGTCGCCGAACCAGAATCAGTGAACGGTTCGTCCTTCGCTTTGCAGCCGCTTAGGACGACCATCCACACCAACGACGACATCACGAAACCACGCGTTCGCACCGACGTCCGACTCATTTTGGCTGCTCCTGCTCCCAGAGCGCACACAGGCCTTCGAGCCCAACGGCGATCAATCGCTCTTCGGCGGCAACCTCATCTTCGCGTGAGGCCAGCCCCACCTCGGGGCTGCCGATGATGGCGAGCAACGCGCCCATCCGGATGTGCGCACCACCGCCTGAGAGCGCCGCCACGTCTGTGGGCGCCTGACCATAGACGGCGCCGAGAACAAACAAGTGTGCCGCTTCCATCTCGGAGGCCAAGACGCCCGCTCCGGCCAGCCGCTCCATATACGCCTTGTTGCGCACGCTATCGGGACCCTTGCCGAACTCACGTCCGAAGAAGCTGTCCTTGGAGTGGACCAAACCCGCGTGTACCCGATGTTCTAGGCCGAGGCTGCGGGCCGCCTTGGCCAGCGCGAAGGTGAGCCAGGGGTCGGAGACGGCCGGAAATCCACGCGGCGTGTAGCTGTCGCTGGCGCCCTCGTCGCGCACGGCACCTGTAGCGATCACAAGATCGCCGATCCCGATATGAGACTGAAGGGCTCCGCTGGTCCCCACCCGCAACATTCGGCGCGCGCCCAACTCCACCAGCTCACCGACCACTATGTCGACGCTGGGGCAGCCCATGCCCGTGGGAATGGCCGCCACATCGATGCCCTTGTAGCGCCCGAGGTGCACGTCTAGGCGGCGGCGGTTTGGATGACAGACGTGGTCGTCCAGCTTTGTGCCAATTCGCTCGGCGCGGTCGGCGGATCCTGGCAACAGGATATAGCGTCCCAACCCCCTATTTCCCTTAAGATGGCTTGAATCGATTTGAAGATGATGCGCGGTCGACATGACTCCCCCTTGTTTTGGGCTCTGTGGGTGGCTATCTCGATGTTCTACCTCGGAGCCTCCATGATCCGCCGGACGGTCCTCAAAATGGTCGCCATTAGCGCCTTCTCCCTCGCGATCAGCGGCTGCGGAGAACCCGAATCAACGGTCGAGCTTAATCGCGAGGTCCTCACAGCCGGCTGCGGCATGTGCCTCCACGGAAAAATACTCGGAGCCGGCTGCTATTGGGCCGTCGAGTATGAGGGCGAGGTGTACCCGGTGTCAGGCTCGGTCCCCAAAGACCACGAGAATCATTCGCCCACCGGCATGTGTAATATGAAGCGCCAAGTTCGAGTCGACGGCGCCCTGCGCAGCACCGGTCTCGCCGCCACCCGTTTCGAACTGCTGCCCCCGGACGCCGTCCCCGACGCACCAAAGTT
>JAACDH010000545.1 GCA_009936995.1 Rhodobacterales bacterium | reverse complement strand
TCCCATCTTCGCCGCGACATAGAGAGGCAGGGAGAGCGCCTCCCCGACAATCAGACCCGCCGAAGCCGGTACCAGAACCTTGTTGATGAACGACTTGCCCATCTTTTTCTCGATGCCCATAGATGCCAAACAACCCAACCCGTAGGCCAGCGTGATGCTGAACGGCAAGTACATGGCCAAGCCCACCAACACCGCAATGCCGCCAATGGGAAAGATGGACAGCGCGCCGCCAATCACCGCACCCGAAGCGTACTTATCGACCGCGGCATCTGAACTGCGCAAGGCGTCGAGCATGCCCTTGAGCGCGTCGGCCTGAGGCGCCAGGAGGCAATCGGCCGCACCTTGAATACAGGCCGTGCTGTCGGGACCAAATCCCGGGGTACCGTCGCCGGGTGCGTTCCAAAGCAGGAACATCATGCCGATGGCCACGAAGGGCCCCAGCCAGCACACTAAGAGCTGGGCGATTTGCTGTTCGCGCGGTCGACTTCCGACCATATGACCGGTCTTTAGGTCTTGCATCATGTCGGCGCACTGGCTGATGGCCACACAGACCGCCATGCCAATCATGATGGCCGCGGTGACGTTGCCGCCGGTGAGGAAGTACATCAAGGTGACGGCGATGAGGGCCAATCCCGAGAGCGGGGAGATGTCGGTGGCGCCCGTCGCTTGGGCGACGATGATGCCAGCCAGACCGACCCAAAGTGAACCGACCACCGCGATCAGCAAGGCGGTCCCCAGGCCGATTTGATCGCTGGCCTGTGACGCCGCTAACCACAGCAGCAGGAACGAGACGACGCCGCCGCCGTAGACGTACTTGCCGTCGACCTCTTCGGGATTGGCGCCCCGTGACCGGGCCATCTCGGCCGCAGCGGTGAGGGAGCGCAACGCACCGACCACCGCCGGACCCGCAGCCACGACGCCCGCCAAGGCGCCGCCAATTAGCATACCGATTCCTAGCGGACGCAACATCTGGCCGTACACTTCGCCCGCTTGCCAGCCGGCTACATCGCCCACCGCCATGGCGTCGTGCGGCGGCACCCAGCCCATGGCCACAGCCACCGGAGAGATGAGCCACCACGCCAAAACGCCACCCAGCGCGAACGGCAGGCCGCCCTTGCCAGAGAGCAGTCCTGCGCCAAAGTTTGCGGCGCTAATGTACAGTGCGAAGGGGATAAACGCGGGAAGACCGAGGCCGTGGCCTAAGTCGAGCTCTTCGGGCATAAAGCCAAGGTTAACCGAGAGGGTCAGCAGGGCACCGAAGGCGATTCCTCCGATAAGAAGCTTGCCCTGGGCCGCGCCTTCACCAGGGGAGCGCAGCAGCGTCGCCACCGCGGTTCCGCTCGGGAACTTGAGGCGCTCGAACTCGACCATCTGCTTGCGGAGCGGAATGATCAGCACGATACCCATAAGGGAACCAGCGATGGCGCTTAGCAGCAGCGCCGAGATGGGAAAATCAGCGAGCGTGGGGTCGGCCACCGACAACAGCAACAGCGCGGGAAGCGTAAACGTGACGCCGGCGCTCGCGGTGTTGATCCCCGAGGCGACGGTCTGGTTGATGTTGTTCTCGACGATGCTTCGTCGACCCATCATGCCGCGCAAGATCACAAAACCCATGATAGCGGCCACCGTTGAGCCACCCAGACCAAAGCCAAGTTTTAGCGAGATGTATACGAAGGACGCCGTCATGACGATGCCCTGTCCGGTGCCCAACACAACGGCTGGGATCGACAGCTCGGTATACGGTCGACTGCTGGCTGTTGACACGTCCACTCCCTTGATTCGAGCGGAACCCTAGCGCACAAATTTACAAAGGGCCAGCTAACCTACTTTTGCTTTTTATCGCGGGTGTTACTATGCCCGCCGTACCCACCCACTCCCCATTTCTGAGAGGATGACCCCATGGCCTACGTCGTCACCGAGAACTGCCAAGATTGCCGTTTCACTGATTGCGTCGAGGCCTGTCCCGTCGACTGCTTCTACGCTGACGCGACAATGCTCTACATCCACCCCGACGAGTGCATCGACTGTGGCGCCTGCGAGCCCGCATGCCCCGTCGAGGCCATCTTCAGCGTCGACGATCTTCCCGATGATCAAACCAAGTGGGAGGCCATCAACACTGAGCGCAGCGAGAGCGGCGAGCTCGAGGTCATCACCGAGTCAGAAGATCCGCTCCCCACTGCCGAAGCCAAGAAAGCTCAGCTCGGCCTCTAGGCCGTTCTGTTCAATTAGGGTCGCCTCATTCGGGGCGGCGCCACCTCGCGCCTATGTGCTGATTCAGCCGGGCGTTTTCTTCGTTGTATGCGTCGATGTGCAGGTGACCGTCTAGGCGATGGCGCACCGATTTGGTGAGGTAGTCCGCGTTCTTGCTGGGCTCGATCGCGACCTGCGAGAAGGGTAATCACAGGGAGGCAGTGGAGAACGCCGCCACTCTACCAGTTGAAGCCAGGCCACCCCGAAGGCAAGAACCAGAGCATGTGAAACACGAGCGCCGGAACGCTGACCACGGCCAGTCCAAGCCGCCAAGAACTGGCCCGAAATGCTCTCAGAATCTCGCCGGGATGAGCGATGACCGCGGCGGCATACACCATCCACAGGGGTTCGAGGGGGATGCGAAATCGCGACAACCCATAGAGCGCCGCCGCCGCGGCGACCGTGTACATCACGATACCCAAGCAGAGCCACACGTAGGCACCCTTGCCCCGCGCCACGATACCCACCAGGCCACCGATGAGCACCACAAACGTGGTCGCCGCCGTCCCCGCGATGAGCGACTCTTTCAACCACCAAGGCAACCCGCGGTACTTCCCCCCTCGAAGGGAGCGGGTGAGAAAGCTGTGCGGCGTAACCAGCTGAGCCACCCGAAGGGGCATGCGTTCAACAAACGCACTGGGATGGCCGCGAATCCAATCCATCCCCCGCCGAACCTCGCACTGATTCCACGCGGGAGGACGCGCGCTACGGCAGTGACGACGCCCTTGCCCGGTGTGTGCGGACCGGGCCTTACCCTGGAGGACGCCGTTGCCATAGTCGAACGTGAGCGGCTCGAAGTCATTGTTGCCCAGGTACATCAGGTTGCCGATCGTGGCGTCGCTGATGACCAAGCCCTGGTGCTTCTGCGAGGCGTGCATGCTGTACGGCGCGATGAGCAGCAGCAACATCGTCGCGAAGGCCACAACGTGGCGGAGCTGCGCACGAACCGCTTCGCCGGCGTCTTGCGTGCCGGTGGGCCAGACCAGCGCCAACACGAAAAAAGGCGGGATGTACAAGGCCACGCCACGCATCAGGACGCACAAGGCCACCAACACACCCGGCACCAGGGCACGGGGCCACGTTCCATCACGGGCCCAGAGCACCATCCACACCGCCACCAGCAGCAGCGGCCCGTAGACCGCCTCACTCCAAAGCCGGCCGGAAAAGTAGATGAGCGTTGGGTGTAGCGCATACATCCAAGCGGCAACCCGGGCAGTGCGGGTGTCGAAGACGCGTAAAGTAAGCTGATACATCGCGATGACCGCGAGGCCTCCCACGACGCACTGGGCGACGGTCAGCGTGTACATCACCCAACCCGGAACCCAATTCAAAAACCCAGCAATTAAGTAGGGATATGCAGGAGCCCACAACCAGTCTTGGGGGTTGATCAAGCCCTTTCCTGCGACAATCGCTCGACCCAAGTTTACGTATTGGGCTTCGTCGCGAACGAGCAGCCCAAAGCCCCAAACCTTCAGCGGTAACAGCCGAAGGAAGATGGCGAGCGCCACGGCTGACCAAACGACCGGATCGCGCCATGCGGGCTTCATTCCCACGTCCCGTTCAACGACCAATCGAGCGGCTGGAACGTGTGGCGGCAGCCACGATCGCGCGCCTGAACGAGCCTGGCCTGGCGTCGACCACGCGTATGGCGGATAGCGATGTCACACAGGCTGGCGCCCGCTGTGTACAGCTCGAACTCTTGGGCATATTGGTCGAAGACGGCGTTAAAAAACAGGGATCCATCTGCGTTGATATGCAGTCCAGCTTCACTCATCATGAACAAAGACATCTGGTCGTCGAGCTGTGCACCCAGCTTCTCGGGGCCGTACAGCCGCCCCCGCGCAGGTGGACCGCCCTTGATCCCCATCGTGAGCGCGCCGAAATCACGATAGTCTTGGAATTCGTGGGTAATTCGCTCGTGTCCGATCTCCCAGAGGCTGAGCGCTTGCCCGTCGAGCACAAACTCGGTTCCCGCGAAAAATCCGGCCGCCGGCCACGGCATGGCGGACGGCACATCGGTGACGGACTGCAGGTCGCGCTCCACGATTTGGTAGATGGTGAGTGTATTAAAGACGTTCAGCCAGTAGGCGTGGCTGATGGCATCTGGCCGATGGCGCAGCGCTTCGGGACGGGAGAGCCAC
>JAACDH010000007.1 GCA_009936995.1 Rhodobacterales bacterium | reverse complement strand
CAGCAGTTCTACGACCAGCAGTTCTACGACCAGCAGTTCTACGACCACCAGCGCCACGACCACCAGTTCCACGACAGGCAGTTCCACGACCTTCGTCGAGGAGGGCATCAGCCTCACGGACCTCCTGGCCCAGAGCAGCTCAGAGGACGTCGTCGTCGAGGTCGGCGTCGAAGTCTATATCGATGACTCCATCGAGCTGGGCTTCATCAAGGTTCTGGGTACCCTTCGCTGCGCGGCCAGCTTCACCGGGACCGTCGAGACCGACGGTATCCTGGTGTACGGCCAAGATGCCGAGTTCTATTGTGGAACAGAGGCCGCGCCCTTTACCGGAGACGCCCAATTCTCGCTGACCGGCAACAGAGACCTGTCCGAGGCCGCAACGGAGGTCACCAATTCACTCGGCGGCAAAGCGGTGGTCGCGATGATGGGCGGAAGAATCTCGCTCTTCGGCGACACGGCGCGAAGCACTCCTACCCGGCTCGATACACACTTGGAGGTTGGGGCCAGCAGCGGCTTGACGTCCGAGCCCGTGAATTGGGCGGCTGGCGATGAGATTGTGGTGTCGACGACCAGCTTTTACCCCACGCAGAACGAGACGTTCACCCTGGCCTCGAGCACCTCTTTGGGGAGTCTAGACCTAGACGCTCCCGCCCAGTTCTTCCACTACGGGGAGGAGCAGGTGTTCAACGATCCCGACGGAGACAGCTACGTGCTCGACGAGCGGGCCTATATTGCTAACCTCACGCGGAACATCGTGATCATGGCCCCCGAGGACGAGTTCACCGCAGACGCGATCGGTGCTCACATGATGGTCATGAGCGGCGGGCACGCGGTTATCGACGCAGTGGAGTTCTTCCGGGTTGGCCAGATGGGCGTGTTGGGTCGTTATCCCTTCCACTGGCATCACATGGGCGACGTGACCGGCCAGGCGATCACGAACTCAAGCATCCACGAGTCCTACAACCGCTGCGTCACGCTCCACGACACCCAGGGAGCACAAGTCATCGGTAACACCTGCTTCGATCACTTTGGGCACGGTTTCTTCCTGGAGTCCGGAAACGAGACCGGCAACATCATCCAAGGCAACCTGGGTATCCAGTCGAAGAAGGTCGAATTTGACAAGGCGCTCTTGGTCTCGGACTACAACGAGGCGCCGGCGGACCGCTTTCCTGGTCCGAGCACGTACTGGATCTCCAACCCCAACAACGATGTTCGCTTTAACGTGGCCATCGGCTCCGAGGGTACTGGTTTCTGGATGGCGTTTAAGAAGTACCTGTTCTGCGATGTGACGGGTTGCGTACACTCCGACAGAGACAACGCCAACGTCTGGCCCCTTGATACCGATACCCTCGCCTTCTCGGACAACGTCGCGAGCTCTTGCCTCACGGGCATCACCTGGGATGGGGCCCCCGACGGAGAACTGCTGGGCAACCCGCTCAATCCCGACGATCGCGGGGTCGTCTCGGCGCATTATCGTCCACCCACAATCCCCTCCTTCGACAACCTCGTGATGTACAAGAACCCACGTGCAGCCGTGTACTTCCGGGGAGAGCAAGTGCACTTCACGAACAACATCTTCGCCGACAATGGCACCGGGGCATTCTTCGCCTACAACCAGGTAGTCGTTGACTCGATGTTCGTCGGGTTCAGTGACAACCACAGCGATTACGAGCTCGGCTACCACTATGATGCCAGCATCGAAAATACGGCGCAGAACCGTCTGCCATTCGAAGGCGTTCGGGTCTACGACGGGCCCTTCGTGCTCGACAACGTGTTCTTCGCGGGCTTCAGCGACACGGCCATCTACAGCCCCGACGGGCGTACCGAGATTACGCCCACGCCCATCACTCAGACCGGCGGAGCCGAGCGCTTCGTCAACTCTGTCAAGCACGTCAGCTTCTCGCCAGATCCGCTGCGGAAGTTCTGGATGGGCGGGGCGAGATCGGTCAACTGGCAGGACTCTTACTCTGCAGGCATCCTCGACATCGATGGAGATCTGACGGGCATCCCTGGGTCCATCATCCGACCCGACCACGCCATGAACGACGACTCCACCTGCACCACGCTTGTGAACGAGGGGGCGATGGTCTGTCAGTACGAGCTCTCCAACCTGCGCTTCCAGGCTTCGGTCTCAAGCCAGACGTTCTTCGACGTGTTCCGCAGCGACGGCGTCAGCTTCGAATCGGCCCCTCCGCCCTTCACTGGCGCCGGGCTTCACCACAACAAGTTCCCGCTCATCATGGACACCGACCTCACTTACCGCGTCGAGAACCTGGACATGGACAGCAGCAACGCTATCAACATGATCTACGGCGCGCGGAGTGTGGGGGAGGTCTCCCCGGTCGTCGAGATCGGATCCCTGACGAATGGGCTCTGCGACGTGGCGTCCCTGGTGGTCACCGGAAAGCCGCTGCTGGCAGATCTCGCCACCCTCGAGGCCACCGACGCAACAGGTTACGCCACCGAAGCCGGTCGCTTCTATCTGCGTCTAGAGGCCGAGAACCTGCGAGCGGGCATCAGCCCCGAGTCACCTCAGGGAAAGAGCACCTTCGAACTCGCGTGCCCGTGAGGCCTAAGCGCCGGGCGGACGACTGCGGTCGACATCCGAAGACCCCCACGGGCCCTATTCGCTTCCGCACATGCCGCCGAGCGCCCCCTCGGTCTGCGCCATCCGGTCATGCTTAGGTGACTCGGCTCTAAACCCCTTAGGGCTGTATTCTGGCGGAAGAGAGGACGACTAACGCTCCTTATCCTCTTGGGAACTGCCAGCCCGTGTAATCGCCGCTGTATCCTGGACGGTGCCGCATGCTAGGAGAACGTTCGTGATACCGAGAGCGTGGTCAAATGGAAGTGCGCGGATATCAGGCTAGCAGGGTCCTCTCTAAATCGACAAAGTCCTTCGTGTATCTGGCACAGACCGAAGGACAGGGTCACGGAGAGGTGGTGTTGAAGATGCCGCCTGGTAACCGAGCTTCGCGACGTATAGTTTCTCGTTACGAGAACGAATATCAAGTGTTGAATCACCTGGACTCGCCCCTGGTTGTCAGGCCGGTGGAGTTGGTCCGGGACCACGGTGGCGTTGTCTTGGTTCTCGAAGCAGCCACCTGGGGCAAGACCCTCTCCGAGCACCTGGGGCGTGGGCACCTCTCGGTGGTACAGGCTCTGAAGGTCGGCTTGCTGCTGTTCGACGCACTTGAGCATGTCCACGCCAATGGCGTCGTCCATCTCGACCTCAGCCCCAACAACGTCATCGTCAACGACCCGCTAGACCGACTCATGCTGATCGACTTCGGGCTGGCGTCGATGCTGCCCGAGGAGGCTGCGTTCGTGGGTGCGCGCTCGATTTGCGGAACGCTCGCCTACCTGTCGCCCGAGCAAACGGGACGAATGAACCGGGTGGTGGACTATCGGTCCGATTACTACAGCGCGGGGGGGCTGCTCTACCACGCGCTGACAGGCCGACCAGCCTTTGCGAGCACGGATCCAATGGATCTGGTCTATTCGCACATTGCGCGCAAGCCCACACCGCCCCGGGAGCACAACGAGCTGATCCCCACTTTGGTGTCCGATCTTGTGTTGAAGCTCTTGGAGAAGGCCGCCGAAGATCGCTACCAAAATGGCGACGTGCTCCGGGCAGACTTGCGTCGGTGCATCGATGAGCTCGAACAGACTGGCACCGTGGAGCCGTTCGAACTTGCTGCCGGAGACCGTCCTCCCGCGTTGGTGATTCCCCAAAAGCTCTTCGGGCGGGACGCGCAGGTCGCGCAGATCTCGGAGCACCTCGACCAGGTCGCTCACGGGGGCACCCACTTCGTCCTGGTCAGTGGGCATTCGGGGATCGGAAAGACAGCGCTGGTCCAGGAGTCCTGGGGCTCGATCACCAAGCACCGGGGTGGCTTCGCCCAAGGCAAGTTCGACCAGTTCAACCGCGCCACCCCCTACAGCGGACTCGTCCAAGCCTTCGGCGAAGTGGTGCGTCAATTAATGACCGAGCCAGAAGAGGTCTTGGAGAGTTGGAAGTCACGGATCAACAAGGTTCTCCTGGGAAATGGCCAGCTTCTGATCGACGTGATCCCCGAGCTCCAGTGGCTGATCGGCGCTCAAGCCGAAGTGCCCGTTGTCGGTAGCGGCGAGGCGCAGAACCGGTTCAATCAGTCTCTGTTGGCGCTGATTGGGGTACTGGCTAGCCCAAGTCGGCCGATGGTTTTGTTCCTCGACGACCTCCAGTGGGTAGATCGCTCCACGTTGAGCGTCATCGAGCTGTTGTTGCGCGACTCGGCAGAGGAACGGTGTTTGTTGCTGCTTGGGGCCTACCGCTCCAACGAGGTCGACCCGGCCCATCCACTGATTAGGACGGTCGCAGACCTGAAGCGTGCGGGTCGTAATGTGGCCTCGATCGACCTCCAGGCGCTCGCGCCCGAGGAGACGTGCGCGTTGGTGCGCAGCACGCTGGGCGACCCGCCGGGCATCGCCGATCTCTCGGGGGTCATCCACGACAAGACGTCGGGCAACCCGTTCTTCGTGTTGCAGTTCCTCACGGGGCTGGCCCAGGACGGCCTGCTTGAGCGAGCGGAAGCGAACGGCGAGTGGACCTGGTCCATTGGCGCGGTCAAGGCTCGAATTGCAACTCAGAATGTGGTGGAGGTGTTGCTCTCCAGGCTTCGTACGCTCTCACCAGAGACCCAAGGCGTGCTGCGAGTCGCGGCCTGCCTGGGGTCGACATTTGACCTGCAGACCTTGGCGACAGTGGGCGACCACTCGTTGGTGGATGTCACCCACCACGTCCGCGAGGCCGCCCGCGCAGGCTTCGTGACTCCCCTAGCCATGGGTGCGGAAATCCTGGAGCAGGATGACTCGGGCACCGCCAGCGTGCAGGAGTACCGTTTCCTGCATGACCAAGTACAGCAGGCTGCAGACGGTCTTCTGGAAGACAAGCGGCTTGACGTGCACCTTGCCGTGGGCCGGCGGCTCCTTGCCAACACCAGTGATGGGCATCCTGGGCGCCTGTTTGCCATCCTGGATCATTTGAACGTCGCGCTGCACTTGATCGACGACCCAGAAGAGCGGCTCCAGATCGCACGGCTGAACCTCGAAGCGGGTCTGCGGGCCAAACGGTCCACCGCCTTCCACAGCGCTGTGGCCTACCTTCGGCATGCAGACGTTCTCCTGCCCGAGCGGCCCGCAGAGACCCAACACGCGCTCTG